>JALUWH010000109.1 GCA_027019685.1 Ghiorsea sp.
CACCACTTTCATCCAAATGTTTAAGTCCTGTTTCCCGTTCAAAAACAATCAAAGCCCCCCACCGTTTCTTAATAAGTCGATTGGTGGCTTTAACTACAGCTGCAATAAGCTCATCACGAGGTGTGGCTGATACAGCAAGAGGATTGACCGCTACCCGCATCAGACCTTTACGAATTTCTGCCTGAAAAAGAACTACTAAAATGACGATAAACACCGAGAAAACTTGGTCAAATATCCACTCTACCGTTAACAAACCAAAGGTGCGTGATACCTCATACAAAACAAACATCAGCGTTAAACCAATCAACATTTGCTCTGCATGTGTACCACGAATTAAACGCAACACATAATATACCACAAGGGCAACAAGCCCAATGTCAATCAAATCAAGCAATGTTATTTGCATATTACCAATCAACATACGTTAACCTGCCTATAATCCGCAAGTTTGGCTGCCACCAACATGGGGTTATACTGAAACTCACAATCATGAACACGAAGCATATCTGCGCCACTAAATACCCCAATTGCCGAAGCAACAGCCGTTTCCACTTCACGCTGCTGAATAGTTGAACCCGTAATTTTTCCTAAAAAAGACTTGCGTGATACACCCAATAATACAGGCAAAGCAAACTTTTGTTTTATTTTATCTATATTGGCAATCAAGGTTAAATTGTCTTCAAGGTTTTTACCAAAACCAATGCCTGGATCAAGAATAATGGATGTTCGGTTAATGCCAGCCTTTAAACAGACATCAATACGCCTTTCAAAAAACTGTATGACTTCAGCAAGTACATTATCATACTTTGGTGCTTGCTGCATGGTTTCTGGTGTGCCTTGCATATGCATCAAACATACATCAGCACTTGATTCTGCTACCACAGCCAAACTATCGCTATCAAATGTTAATGCGCTCACATCATTCACCAAACTGGCACCCGCTTTAATCGCCTGCCGCATGACTTCAGCTTTCATGGTATCAATAGAAATCACTATATCATTAGGTAATGCCTGAATCACGGGAATAACACGGGCAAGTTCTTCCTCAAGACTAACAGGCTCAGCATTTGGGCGCGTTGATTCACCACCAACATCAATCATGTCTGCACCTTGTACAAGCATGACTTCTGCCTTATGTACAAGCTCGGGTACGCTTAGGGTCGCACCATCCGAAAAAGAGTCTGGTGTGCAATTAAGCACACCCATCAGCCATGCAGACTGTCCTTTTTTACGATGCCAACGTGCCGTCAAGCTTAACTCTCTTGACCTGTCTCTTTCCCATCTTTGGGTTCATGTTTTTCTTCACCAGCATCCATAGTGATATCTTCTTCGCCTGTATCATCATTGTTACTGGAAAAAGTACTTTGATCCACAGGGCGTTGAAGTTTTTCACCTCGCAATAAAGCAGACACTTCTTTGCCTGATAAGGTTTCATATTCCAGCAGTGCTTGGGCAATAATTTCCAATTCATCACGGTGGTCTGTTAAAATTTTACGTGCCTTTTCTTCTGCTATATCCACAAAAGCTCGAATTTCTTCATCAATAACCAGAGCTGTTGCATCAGAGACATGTTTATTTTGTGTCACTGAACGACCCAAAAATACTTCTTCTTCATTTTCAGAAAAGCGTAAACGTCCCAAACGTTCGCTAAAACCATATTCTGTTACCATAGCTCTGGCAATTTTTGTCGCTTGCTGAATATCGTGTCCTGCACCCGTTGTTATATTTTCAGGGCCAAATACCAACTCTTCAGCCATGCGTCCACCAAACAATGATGCCAAACGTGATTCTAATTCAATACGCGACTGACTCAACCTATCACGTTCTGGCAAGTTCATGGTCACACCCAAAGCACGACCACGCGGAATAATCGTCACCTTATGTAATGGGTCATGTTTAGGACTATGTATACCCACCAATGCATGACCCGCTTCATGATATGCCGTTAAAGCTTTTTCTTCATCCGTCATTGCCATAGATTTGCGCTCTGCACCCATCATGACTTTATCTTTAGACTCTTCAAAATCTTGGTTGGTCACTTTATCGCGATTATAACGTGCCGCACTTAATGCAGCTTCGTTTACCAAGTTTGCCAAATCAGCACCAGAGAAACCAGGCGTACCTCTTGCTAAAGCTTGTACATCCACATCCGAGGATAATGGCACTTTTTTCATGTGTACTTTAAGAATCTGTACGCGACCTGCCATATCAGGGTTACCAACAACGACTTGGCGATCAAAACGACCAGGGCGAAGCAATGCAGGGTCAAGTACATCAGGACGGTTGGTTGCAGCCACCAAAATCACACCCTCATTGGCTTCAAAACCATCCATTTCTACCAACAGTTGGTTCAAGGTTTGTTCACGTTCATCATTACCTCCACCAATGCCTGCACCACGGTGTCTGCCCATAGCATCAATTTCATCCACGAAAATAATACATGGCGAATGCTTTTTAGCTTGCTCAAACATATCACGCACGCGAGATGCACCAACACCCAC
This sequence comes from Ghiorsea sp., assembly GCA_027019685.1. Lineage (GTDB taxonomy): Bacteria > Pseudomonadota > Zetaproteobacteria > Mariprofundales > Mariprofundaceae > Ghiorsea. Next base: position 2,502 of record JALUWH010000109.1, read on the forward strand.
AAACATTTCTACAAAATCAGAACCTGAAATCGAAAAGAAAGGTACTTCTGCTTCACCTGCGATTGCACGGCCAAGCAATGTTTTACCTGTACCTGGAGGGCCAACCAATAAAATACCTTTAGGAATTTTACCACCCAAGCGAGTGAACTTGGTTGGATCACGCAAGAACTCAATCACTTCCGTAACTTCTTGTTTGGCTTCATCACAACCCGCCACATCTTCAAAGGTTACACGGTCTTTATGTTCAGTAAGCAATTTGGCTTTAGACTTACCAAAACCCATGGCTCCACCTTTACCGCCACCCTGCATTTGACGCATAAAGAAAATCCATACACCAATCAACAACAACATGGGGAACCATGAAATTAAAATCGTTAGGAACATAGACTCTTCACGATGCGATGCTTTCACTTCAACCTTATTATCAATCAAGCGTTGCACCAAGCTAGGGTCATCTGGCAACTCAAGCTCAAAACGTGTAATATTACCTGACATATCACGATAATGACCCACTGCCTTTTTATCTTGGATAGTAACATCATCCACAAGCCCTTGATCTACTTTTTCAACAAAAGCAGTATAACTTAACGGCTGTGATTTACCCATTGGCGCACTGAACATATTAAAAATGCTCATCATTGTCATGCCAATTACAATCCATAAAAGTAGGTTTTTATTCATATTCTATCACTATCCTTATGTTTCACTATTCATACATCTTTTGCGCAAACTCGCCTTTCCTTGGCAAAGTTGCAAGTCTTGTTCATGCCTATACAAACAACATCCTGACAAATTCAGCCAACCATGCCCACCCTGTTCACGCCACGTTTCAATAGCATGGATATGTCTTCTCCCCAGCACACTTCCATCAGCAAACAACATACCAACCATTTTTTGCAGTAAATAAACACGCACTGGCAAGAGCTGCTCGCACCAGTCTTGCCAATTCATTGCACATACTGCAACAGCATCTTGTTGCCATCGCTGTAAAGTCACATGTTGGGCAAGATGTTCTACCTGCCCCTGAATACGTTCAGCTTGTTTCTGCCAACGTAAAAACAGTGTGCTCGGCTCAATATCTCGTGCAGCTATGGCAGGAAACAATTTGTGTCTTATCTTATTTCGCCAAATGGTGACATCCTGATTACTTGCATCTTCGTGCCACTCTATTTGGCTGCAGATTAAGAATTGCTTAAGCCGCTCTTTAGACACCGATAACAGTGGTCGCCAAAATGTTAGCTCCTGTTGCGACCGAATACTTTTCATACCCTGACAACCTGCAACCCCAGCACCTTGCAATAAACGCATACATACCGTTTCAGCTTGGTCTTCAGCATGATGCCCCAAAACAATATGCTTACACCCTGTTTCTTTTGCTAATCCAGCAAAAGCTTGGTACCTATGCTTGCGTGCTTCAGCTTCAATATTGCTTTTAGCCTTGTGCGTATGCTTCAAATGAAAGCTTAATCCCCAATGCTTGGCCTGCTGTGCCAATGCCGCTGCAACCTGCCCAGACTGCTCACTCCATCCATGATCGACATGCCATAATTGAATATCAAAACCTGCATCCTGCAAAAGCAGAACAAGCGCTGTAGAGTCCAGACCTCCAGACCATGCCACAGCAATTTGTTTGGGCATGGTGTCCAACAATGGTAAATCGAATGCTCTTGTAGTCACTGCTTAATAAAGCACTGTCTTTTAACTACTTCCACCTAGGCAAACCATCATCATAAATACGCTTACCCACTACAGTTGTCATATCAATAAGCTCATACAAATCAGTATCCACACCAGCCAATGCAGGGCGACCAGCTCGAATAAACAAATATACCTCATCATCTTGGCGAGAGCGAATACAGACCACTTTCAAACCTTCTGGCGGCAAACGAAACTCTGGCAACACAGATTGCGCGGCTTTTGATGTTGGTCGAAACTCTTTAATCACCGCTTTATTTTGCATGGAGGCACAAAGCTCTGTTAACGCTTGGGATGTCAGGGCAAAACCATTGTTATACAAGACATATTCGGCATGCCCTGTACCACTATCCAAACTATCTACACGCACGCCGCCCAATGGGCTTTTACGCATTTTTTGGTCACGATAAGCAATCAAACGCCCCACACCAACATCACGCACAACACCAGCATCAGCTTGTGAGACAGCCAAACTAAATGCCAAGGTATGTTTACCCAACTTGGGATGTTCATAAGTCGCAAAGTCCCAGTCACCCATCAATGCCGCACACATGGACACCGCTGGCATACTCGCTGCTGCACCTTCTTCTGTCGCTTCTTCAAACCAGCGTTTTAACTGAACCCGCATTTCTTTACCTGCATCAATCAAGCCTTTCATACTGCCACGAAGCAAGCATCCTGATGCGGAAATTTGGTCGATATATACATGCTCATGCAGGCTCACCAAATCCATCACATTAGGCATAAAAGATTGACTCAAAAACTCCACGCGATTTTTAACGGTAATGGTCATACCTGCAAGGTAATCTGACCACTCGACACGCAGACACCCCTGTTTGTTTGCCAAAGATGTGCCACCATGCAGGGATTTATTTGCATCAGGCTGAAAATATACGATGTCACCATCCATATAAGCCTTCTCAATCAAGGCATTGGCTTCCTTACCTTTTTTACCCGCAGAAATATCCGCAGTTTTATCCATCCATAATGATTCTTGTTTTCGTCTGGTGGCTTCGACTTTGACATCTTCTTCAAACACACGGAAAGCATTCAACACAACATCTTCGTGTAGCCAAGGTGAGCCTGCATTTTTCGCAGCTTTACCACCCTCTCTTACAGCCAGTAACCAACCAGCAACGGGATGTTCTTTTTGAGCCGATTCAAGCAACCGAACCACAGCATCAGGCAATTTCTCAGGACGAGCCAAAAGTAAATCTAGCTTTTTCGCATCCAACACCCACTGCATCCACACACCTTGTTTGGTTTTCTGCGCCAATGTCCATAATGCCAAACGTGCCCAACTCCGTTTCACCATATGTTCACCCATACGGTCTTGTGCTAACAAAGGTAAGATACCTGCCTCATTCTTTGCGCCAACTTTAAGTCTAACCTCACGCATACGTGGCAATAAGTCAGGTTCTAAACCATAAGCTTTAATCATGGTTCGTGAATCAGCCAATAAATTAGCATCAGGCTGCTGATAAAAGAATGCCATGGGTGTTGCAGGAATAATCATAGTTTCATAGGTGGAAATGCGTGTCATTTCCACTGCACCATCGACAAACTTCTTCAAAAATAAACGCAGTGCCCAATCGTATAAACCACCCAATACCGATACCATCACATGGTCATTATGATTCGCATGTTCATTGGGTAAACGCCCGATAGCATCCCGAATCAACCGCAATACCAACACATTTACAGCAGGCACCCAAGGGGCTGTATCCTCTTGGTCTTGGCGCCATGATTGCGCCCACATGTCTTGCAAAACTTTTAATAATGCCAAGCCCCCGCTTTCATCCGCACACCAGTGATGCAATAATGTTTGCGGCAAATGAGGATACAGTGACTGCAAATGCTTCATCATTTCACGAGCAACGGGGTTCATTTTAGGCAGTTGATGTGCCGACACCCGCTGTTTATCAATCATGTATTTTACAGAATAATCATACAAACGCTTCACCGCATTATTAAATGTCGCAGACATTTGCGAATGCATCACATAAGGCACATATTCCCGCGCATCTTCCCCTGGCACGTATAAGGGCAAACGTCGCGCATCCACACGACAACGTTTTGCAGCACTCTCACCTTGCTGCAAGATGGGGCGATACCAACTCCAACGATAATCAAAATATTCAGGTGAAAGCATGGTTTTCCGCTCCTTTCAAACTTAACCTTAACACATACAACATTGGTTCATTGCCCATTCACAGGTAGAGTGCGCCCCTAAGTTAAGGTAAAAAACATGCAAAATGCAACATTTACAACAACCACAGGAAAAACACGATGAAACTTTTTCTCACGCTATGTCTATCTTTTATAGCACAAATACTGCTAATCACAAGCACAAATGCTGCCAATTTTCCAAGCAATGTACCTACTAAAGCTGAAACTATTATCGTGACACTACCCCCGCTTTCGGGTTTAACCACCATGTTATTGCCTGAAGTGAAAAATCAATGTTTACTCTCTGCTGGTGCTGACCCACATCATTTCCAACCCTCACCTAGGCAAGTAGACTTGATGAACCAAGGGTATTTATTAGTTCGCGCATCACGCGATGACCAAGGCTGGCCTATCCAAACCCAACCCGAACACACCTTGGATGTATCCCCCACACAAAAGCATGCTTGGCTACAATTTTCTCAAGTCAGGCATATGCTTCCTATGCTTGCCCAAGCATTGATAAAAAACTTCCCACAATACCAACAACAAATTCAAATGCGTTTAAAACAAAAGCTACAAGAAATAACGCAACTTGAAAAAACTTGGGACAAACAATTGCAGGTTTTAAAAACGCACGGTGTTTTTATGCAGCACCCCGCGTGGCAAGGGCTGTTTGATAACAAGAATATTCCAGTTTGGGCTGTCTTAGAATCTGAACAACATGGGCATGAACAAGGGCCAAGGCATTTGGAAGAAGCACTTTATACATTAAAGCAACATCCTTCGGCAGTGCTAATTGGTAGCACCCGCCATAGCAACCGCAGCTTAGAATGGTTAAGCAGGCACCACACGCCCCAAAAGGAAATTATCCTGTTGGATGAGTTGGGTACATGCAATCAAGCATGGGATGTACTCATGCAACACAATCTCGATATTTTAGCAGGTAAACTGTGAGCACCCCCATCATTAGCCTATCCCATGTCCGCTTTGGTCCTGCCAAAAAGCCTATTTTGGACAATCTATCCTTGGAAGTGCCTGCGGGTCACTTCATGGGCATTATTGGTCCCAATGGTGCAGGTAAAAGTACGCTTTTAACCATTATTGCAGGGCTGACTAAACCTGACGCAGGGCATATCGACTTATTTGGGCGCTGTTTAAACAGCAAAACCCGCATAGCTTTGCAAAAAAGCATTGGTTATTTGCATCAAAAACATGCCAATCAACCTGACATGCCTATGCGGGTATATGATGTGGTTGCTATGGGGCTGACCAGCTTTAACCAACCACTTTGGAATGGTTTATTCGCTGATAAACAAGCTGAAAAAGATGCTATCCAGCATGCCCTCACCTTGGTTGAAATGGATAATCATATCCAGACTGATTTTAGAAATTTATCTGGCGGGCAACAGCAGCGTGTTCGTTTGGCAAGAGCCTTGGTTCGCCAACCCAAACTCTTGCTTTTGGATGAGCCATCTGCGGCTTTAGATAGCCCACGCCAAGAAAAACTTTATAAACTACTACGTAAACTATGCGATGAAAACAATATGACTGTATTGATGGTGGAGCATGATGTGGCTGCTATTACATCTTATGTGGATTCTGTCGCCTGTTTAAATAAACAAATGCATCACCACGCCAAAAAGGGTGAAACCATTCCTGATGAGGTATGGCGCGAAATGTATGGTGAACATGTCAATATTGTTGCCCATGATGCAAGCTGTATTGGCTGCATGCCTTCACCACAGAAGCAGTCGTCACAAGAACAACATCACCACGAGCATCATCATGATTGATTTCCTTAACCAGTTTTTTAACAGCCCCGTCATGCAAGATGCATTGCCCCCTGCATTATTGATTGCATTGATTACGGCATCCATGTCTATCATGGTTGTTGCGCATCGCTTATCCTTTCTCACAGTCGGGGTATCCCATGCTTCATTGGCAGGGCTTGGTTTAGCAGTCGCTTTAAGCTTACCGCTTTTACCAACCGCTGCCGCAACTGCCATCGCTATTGCACTTTTATTGGCAGTCTTACCCAACCGCCAAGGCATCAATGAAGATGCTGGCACAGGCATGTTATTTGCGGGCAGCATGGCTTTGGGTGTGGTGTTAATTTCTAGTACCAGCCGCAATGAAGTCGATTTATTCGGTTTGTTGTTTGGTAATATTTTGACCGTATCCCCTGATGATATGCAATGGATTATGGGCGGCAGTGCACTCGTCGTATTCAGCATCATACTTTGGGCAAAAAGCTGGTGGAGCATGGCATTTGATATGATTACTGCCAAAGCCTCTGGCATTGCTACCTCTAAGTTACGCTTAATATTACACGGTATGATTGGTTTAACCGTAGTGATGTGTGTCAAACTTGCAGGCATTGTGCTTACCACTGGTTTATTGGTGCTTCCTGCTGCATGCGCTTGGTTTTGGGGGCGCTCTATGTTCAGCTTATGGGCATTAAGCCTTTCTTTTTCTTTGGTTGGCACATTGGGTGGTTTGATGTGGTCTTATCAGTATGATTGGCCATCAGGTGCAGCAATTATTTTAATGTTATGTGTATTGTTTACAGCCAGTTGGGCTGCATCTTGGCTACAACAACAATACCAAAAAAGTAGGTAACCATGCGTTTTGATTATATAAAAGCTATTGATGAAGCCAAGGTCTATGATGTTGCCATCAAAACACCGCTAACGGCTGCACCCAAATTATCCAAGCGTTTGAACAATGATGTTGTGTTCAAACGTGAAGACTTACAGCCTGTATTTTCATTTAAACTGCGTGGCGCATACAATAAAATCGCCAATTTGAGCGAAGAAGACAAAGCCAAAGGTGTGATTTGCGCATCCGCAGGTAACCATGCCCAAGGCGTTGCCATGAGTGCTGCCAAGCTTGGCATTGCGGCCACCATTGTCATGCCAGAAACCACGCCAGACATCAAAGTATCCGCCGTTGAAGCTATGGGTGGCAATGTGGTGTTGATTGGTGATTCCTATTCCGATGCACTGGCACATGCTGAAGTCTTGTGCGATGAAAATGGCTACACTTTTATCCACCCTTACGACAATGAATTGGTCATTGCTGGGCAAGGCACAGTGGCAAAAGAGTTAATCGAGCAAAGCAAACGACCCATTGATGTTGTGTTTATTCCTATCGGCGGTGGTGGTTTAGCTGCTGGTATTGCTGCATATTTCAAAGCCAAGTCACCACAAACCAAATTGATTGGTGTAGAGCCTGTAGATTCGGCAGCTATGCATGCATCTATCCAAGCCAATAAACTGGTTACACTCGACCAAGTGGGTATTTTTGCTGATGGCGTGGCGGTAAAACAAGTAGGCGACATCACTTTTGACTTATGCAAACAACACCTCGATGAAATCATCTTGGTGGACACCGATGAAACATGCGCTGCCATCAAAGATATTTACGATGAAATCCGTGCCATTGTTGAGCCTGCGGGTGCATTGGCATTGGCTGCATTGAAAAAATATGTCAAACGTGAAGCTGTGTCAGGGCAAACATTGGCGACCATCAACAGTGGTGCCAATATGAATTTTGACCGCTTACGCCATGTCTCCGAACGCGCTGAATTAGGCGAACGCAGAGAAGCGTTGTTCACGGTAGAAATCCCAGAAAAAGCAGGTTCATTTTTGGATTTTTGCAATCATTTGGGCGCATACAATGTTACTGAGTTCAACTATCGCATGAGCAGCCGCAATAAAGCTTATGTGTATGTGGGTGTTGCCATCAAACATGGTTCACAAGCTGAAAAAATCACCACAGAACTTAGCGAATTGGGCTACAATATCGTGAGCCTCATGGATAATGAAGCTGCCAAATTGCATTTAAGACATTTGGTGGGTGGCAAATCTGTGGATGTGCATGATGAGCGTTTGTATCGCTTTGAATTTCCAGAGCGCCCTCGCGCATTGCTTGATTTTTTAACCAAGCTTGCAGGTCGTTGGAATATATCCCTGTTCCACTATCGTAATCATGGTGCTGCGTTTGGTCGTGTCTTGGTTGGTTTTGAAGTGCCCGATAGTGATTTGGCGGAGTTTCAGGCTTTCCTTGAAGACGTGGGTTACACCTATGTGGATGAAAGCGATAATCAGGCACTCAAGCTATTCTTGTAATGCTTAAAAAACATTCTCGTCATTCCCGCGTAGGCGGGAATCCATATTCTCACCACGAAGAACACGAAGAAAGGAAGAGAGCAAGAATGACGGTAAAGTACAATCATGCCTAATCTTGCATGGGAATCTAAGCATGTGTGGCATCCTTATGCCGCCATGCCCAACCCCAACCCCGTGTATCAAGTGGTTTCGGCTGATGGGGTTGATTTAACGCTCAAAGATGGTCGCAAAGTGATAGATGGCATGAGTTCATGGTGGTCTGCCATTCATGGCTACAATGTGCCAGAGCTGAATGCTGCCATTGAAAAGCAGCTTCAAGATATGGCGCATGTGATGTTTGGCGGTTTAACCCATCAACCTGCTATTGATTTGGCGAAAACACTTATCGACATCACCCCCAGCAATTTAGAGCATGTCTTTTTTGCCGATTCAGGTTCAGTCGCTGTGGAAGTTGCGCTTAAAATGGCTTTGCAATATCAGATAGGGCAGAAAAAAGCCCATAAAAACAAGTTCTTAAGCCTCACCAACGCTTATCACGGCGATACCTTTGCTGCCATGAGTGTGTGCGACCCTGAAAACAGTATGCATCATCTCTATAAAGGTTTATTACCCGCCCATCATTTTGTTGCGCCTGATATTCAAGCCTTGCGCCAAGCATTTAAAGTGCATCATCATGAGCTTGCCGCCATGATTGTTGAGCCTATTGTGCAAGGCGCAGGTGGTATGCTGTTTTACCCTGCCGAAGTATTAAAAGAAATCCGCAAGCTTTGTGATGAATATGATGTGTTGCTGATTGCCGATGAAATTGCTACGGGGTTTGGGCGCACAGGCAAATTATTCGCCTGTAAACATGCCGATATTCAGCCAGACATCCTATGCTTGGGCAAAGCGTTGACGGGCGGTTACCTAACACTTGCTGCCGTACTCACCTGCCCTAAAATCAGCCAAGGTATTCAAAAAGAAGGGAATATCTTGATGCATGGACCAACATTTATGGCAAACCCACTGGCTTGTGCTGTTGCTAAAGCTTCCATTGATTTACTGTTGAACTCACCTTGGCGAGCGCGGGTCTCCAACATCGAAAGGCAACTTCAAAAAGGGTTAAAGCCCTGTTTACAATCGGATAAAGTCGCTGATGTTCGTGTGATGGGCGCAATCGGTATCATCGAAATGAAAGAAATTATCGACATTCCAGCCGTACAAACCAAATTGTTAGAAAATGGCGTATGGCTTCGCCCCTTTGGTAAACTTTTATATACCATGCCTCCATTTATTATTCGTGACCAAGAACTCCATCAAATCACTAATACCATGGTAAAATTGACATAACTACATGCTTCACTCATCTTGCATCTATGAATACAATATTTACGACTAAATCTCCTTGTTATGAGGCTTAATATGCAATATCCAGGAAAGTTTGGTTGTGTAAGTATAAGTAATATGAGAAATATCCTTTCCTTGTATTGGGATAGTTAGGCTAAAAAGGGCAGCGATGAATCAGGGTCTTAAATGAATATGTCCGATAGAATATGGAAGGCGTTACTTAAAACGTGGGGGGCTGTTTTCTCGATTGTGAGCTTAGCCGCTTCAGTATTCGTATATTTTGTAGCACCAGATACAGACACTATTAAGATGAATATATTCTTTGTAGTGATTTTTCTATTTTTCGGCATCATCATTATTTTACTACGAGCACTACATGATGCAAATACAGATGCAAAAGTTAACCTACCAAAAATCAGAAAGGTTTTGGATCCCCCAAGAAGTTACGACAAAGCATCTGCGTTACTATTGGTTGATTCATCCAATCTTCTAGCACATGACTCATCTGTTACTCTTTTCATGTTAGAAGATGATTATGAGCAACTTATAGGAATAGGCATTGTTATCAACATCCAAGATGATAAAAAAGTTCAAGTTGCTTTATTCAAAAACAATGAGTCAGAACAGCTAATTAATCAACTAAAAGAAAATAAAAAACATGATCTAGAGAGGCTAATCCTAAAGCCCTCTGTACCAAGGTCTTTTTTAGAAGGTGATTTATGAGTGAATCAAATACAAAACGTGAAATTGTGGTTATTAAGGTTAAAAGCGATACAAGCCTAGCTATTAACATTGGGTCTGAGCATGGTATTAAAGAGGGCGATAAATTCCTAGTCTACCATGTTGATTCCGAAGAAATGAAAGATCCAATCACTGGGGAAAGTCTCGGTTTTCTTGAAACGGTAAGGGGTACTGGTGTGGCTGTTCATGTTCAATCTAAAATGACTACTATTGAATCAAACAGAAGAGAAAAGCGTAGAAAGGTTGTTTCGAGGCCAGGCTCTGGCGGCTTCGCTTTACTGATGGGGGAGACTGTTGAATATACTGAACCCGAAGTTGTCCCCTTTGACGAGCCTCAAGTTGGAGATAAAGTTAAAAAAATATAACCTAACATATAACTTCAGCGACAATTCAAAGTTTAAACAAAATAGGATAACAGAAAAGCGGACGCTACCCCTTTTTTAAAGATTAAAAGGTTAAGACTTGAATCTTGAACACACCCCCCCACATTTGACATCAACCCTTTATCTACCCACGATACACAGCCATCAACCCTTGGAGCAAACATGGCATACCCGATTGAACAAAAATTAGTCATCGCTGTCTCATCCAGCGCATTGTTTGACTTAACCGAATCGGACAAAGTCTTTCGTGAGCAAGGTGCAAAAGCCTATAAAGCATATCAGGAAGAACACTTGGATGATGTGCTGGGTAAAGGCGTGGCATTTCCTTTTGTGCGTAGGTTTTTGAGCATCAACAGCCGTTTCCCTGATGAGCAGCCCGTGGAAGTGGTGCTGCTATCTCGCAACTCTGCGGTGACGGGCAAGCGTGTGTTCCGATCTATCGACCACTATGGCTTAAACATCACTCGCGCTGCATTTATGGAAGGCAAATCGCCCTATGCCTTTATCCCAGCCTTTAATGCCGCTCTATTCCTTTCTGCCAATGAAGGTGATGTACTCAAAGCCATTGATTCAGGCTATCCCGCAGGCATGGTATTGCCCTCCAAAGTCAACGATGATAATGATGACCATGAATTGCGTATTGCCTTTGATTTTGATGGTGTGATTGCTGATGATGAAGCGGAATCTGTATTTCAAGATGGTCAACTTGATGAGTTTGTTCAACATGAAATCAACAATAAACTCAAACCCCACAATCCTGGTCCACTTGCTGACCTATTCAGAAAATTATCAGCTCTACAAGCCCTAGAAGCTAAAGAGGAAGCCAAAGATTCATCATATCAACGTATTATTCGTACCAGTATTATCACTGCCCGTAGCGCACCCACTCATGAGCGGGTGATTACCACTTTGGAAGACTGGGGTGTCAGTGCCAATGAAACCTTTTTCTTGGGTGGCATGAAAAAAGAACATATCCTTAACACCCTAAAACCACACATGTTTTTCGATGACCAAAAGAATCACTTACAATCAAAACTTGGTAATATTCCCATGGTACACATCCCTTTCGGCATCACCAATCACAGCAAAACATAATACCCCTCATTTTGGCATCATCATTGCGTAGCTATCATCATATAGCAATGCAGTGAGGAGTGTATATGGTCAGTAGTAAACAAGATTGGAGCCAGTACCCCGTCACTGTCTTTTATCTTGATGACCAACGCAGTGTAACCAAATCGGTTAAAAAGATGCTAAAACACACGCCACATATTGATTATCATGA
>JALUWH010000110.1 GCA_027019685.1 Ghiorsea sp.
GCAGATTTAACAGCTTCTTCATGCGCTTTTTTCTCTTCTTCCGCATCTTCGCCAATGCCCGACAAGTCTAACTCACCTTTAGCGATAGATTTCAATGCCTTGCCATCAAATTTATCCAAGTGACCAACAAGCCATTCATCAATGCGGTCAGCCAACAATAAAACTTCAATGCCTTTTTTGCGGAATATTTCCAAATGTGGGCTGTTTTTTGCAGCAGCTAGGCTTTCTGCTGTAATATAATAAATTTCTTCCTGCCCTTCTTTCATGCGCTCAATGTATTGCGCAAGGGTTACAGTTTTTTCATCACTTTCAGTGCTAGCGAAACGCAACAATGATGCGATGGTTTCTTTATTTTTCTCATCTTCAATCACACCTTCTTTTAAGCAGTTACCAAACTCTGCATAAAACTCGGCATACTTATCTTCTTCTTTGCTTGCCAAATCTTTAAGCCAAGAGAGTACACGTTTGGTCGCACCTTTTTTCATTGCTGTCATGGCTGGGCTATGTTGCAAAATTTCACGCGACACATTCAATGGCAAGTCCGAAGAATCCATCACACCACGCACAAAGCGCAAATAACGTGGCATTAAATCTTCTGTAGCTTCCATGATAAACACACGTTTTACATAAAGCTTCACACCATGTTTGGCTTCGGCTTGCCATAAATCAAACGGTGCACGTTTTGGAATGTAAAATAACAGTGTATATTCATATTTGCCTTCAAGGCGTTGATGAACATATGCCAATGGGTCTTCAAAATCATGGGCAACATGTTTATAAAAGTTATTATAATCTTCATCAGATAAATCTGATTTGGACTGTGCCCATAAGGCTGAAGCTTGGTTTACGGTTTCAACTTCAGGTTCTTTACCTTCTTCTGCTGGTTTAAACATACGAATAGGGAAAGGTACGTGGTCAGCATATTTATTGATGACCGAGCGAAGTTTCCAATCATTCAAAAACTCTTCGGCTTCATCACGTAAATGCAAGACAATTTCAGTGCCACGTTGTTCTTTAGAAACCGTTTCAATGGTAAACTCACCATCACCCGCAGATTCCCAACGTACGCCATGTTCTGCTGTGGTACCTGCACGACGTGTGGTTAAGATAACTTTATCTGCCACCAAGAATGAAGAATAAAAACCAACGCCAAATTGACCAATCAAATGCGCATCTTTTTCTTGATCACCAGACAGCTGACCAAAGAATTCTTTGGTGCCAGAGCGTGCAATCGTACCAATGTTTTGAATCACTTCTTCATGGTTCATACCGATGCCGTTATCACGGATGGTGATGGTTTTAGCATCTTGATCAAATGCAACAAACACATGTAAATCTGAATCACCTTCAAATAGAGCATCATCGGTGGTTGCTTCAAAGCGAAGTTTATCCGCGGCATCCGATGCGTTGGAGATTAACTCACGCAAAAAGATTTCTTTATTGGAATAAAGGGAGTGAATCATTAAATCCAAAAGTTGTTTCACTTCTGTTTGGAAGTTCATTGTTTCTTTCGACATGCTTACCTCTATGTGTTTTATATAATATAAACGAAATATGTAAGGTCTAGATAATGTTGCAAAGAAGCTTTTTCAAGCCCTAAAGTGCATTTAATTAGTGTCTAACCCACCACACAATCATCCAGCCCACGGCAAGCGAGCAAAAACCCATAAATCTTAATGATGAAACAGGCATTTGTGGTATCTTTTTAAGCATATTGATCATGGCTTGCGGAAAGAGTGCATAAAGCACCCCTTCCAATACCAAGACCAACCCTAAAGCTGCCCATAAATCGTTCATGTTACTTTCTTATTTTGATTTTTCGAAAAATCTAAAAAACTCAGAGTTTGGCGATAGAACCACACGACTTTGTGTTGCCATAGACTTTCTGTAAGCTTCTAAAGAACGCGTAAAAGCGTAAAACTTAGGATCTTTTTCATAAGTTGAGGCATAAATCTTGGTTGCTTTTGCATCCGCATTACCCTTAATAATTTCAGATTGTTTGTATGCATCAGCCAATAAGAACTTACTTTCCTTATCTGCAGTTGCACGAATTTCTTTGGCAGCTTCTTCACCTTCAGAGCGGTATTGTTTAGCAATACGCTGGCGTTCCGCTTTCATTCTACGAAATACAGAGTCTGAGTTTTCAGCAGGTAAGTCAGCACGTTTGATACGCACATCAATGACTTTTACACCCAACGAAGCCACTTCTGCATCTGCCAAGTCACGAATGGTCACCATCAAAGTAGCACGTTTATCGCCGCCTTCACCACCTGTTACAATTTCATGCAAAGTGTGCTGTCCTAAGACTTCACGTACCTTTGCACCAACCACATCTTGCATACGTGATTCAACACGGTCACGTGTTTTGGCTACTTGATATACTTTTAGTGGGTCAACAATCTTCCAACGTGTAAAACTATCCACAATAATTTTCTTTTTATCTTTGGTAATCACTTCATTGGGAAGATCATCACTAGCAAGCAAACGTTTATCAAAAATGATTGTGTTTTGCCAAGGTAGTTTCCAATGCAGTCCTGCTTCTGTAATTGCGCCTTGGCTTACAATGTCACCAAACTGCATCACCAACACCTGGTCGCGTTGATCCACAATAAACGCACTGCGGCTAACAAATATAAATACTGCAGCAATAATTAAACCTGAAATAATTTGTTTAAGGCTCATTATTTCACCTCCACTTTACCAGCACTGTTCAGCGGTAGGTATGGCAATACTTGTCCAGCTACTTTTGAATCGATAATCACTTTATCAGCCCCTGCTAATACTTCTTCCATGGTTTCCAAGTATAAACGCTTGCGCGTAACTTCTGGTGCTTTTTTGTAAGCTTGAAGCAAGCTATTAAAACGGTCTGCTTCACCAATTGCACGGTCTTCCACTTCTTTGGCGTAAGCTTCAGCTTCAAGAATTTTCTTCTTGGCTTCACCACGTGCATTAGGAATTACGCCGTTGGCATAAGCTTGCGCTTCGTTTTTAGCACGTTCTTTGTCTTCTCGCGCACTGGCCACATCTTTAAATTCTTTGCTCACACGCTCTGGTGGTTGCACATCTTTTAAAGTCACCGTAGTCACGCGAATACCTGCATTATATGCATCCAATATTTTTTGAATGCCTACACGTGTTTCTGCTTCAACTTCCGCTTTTTTGTCGGTCATTACATCATCGATAAGTGTACTACCAATCACAGCGCGAATAGAGCTTTCTGCTGCATCTCTAACCGTTTGCACAGCTTGAGTCGCATCAATTTCAAATAAATACTTTTTAATATTATTAATTTGATACTGAACCACAAAAGAAATATCCACGATGTTTTCATCTTTGGTTAACATCAATGATTCTTGATTCATTTTTCGTGTGCGCCCATCTGCAAATGCACGGAAACCAATGGTTAGTCGTTGAACAGATAATGTCGGGATTTTTTCAACTGTTTCAATCGGATAAGGAAGGTGCCAGTTCAAACCAGGGCTACGCGTATCTACATGTTGTCCAAATCTAAGTACAACCGCTTCTTCATCAGCTGCTACAACATAAAAACCTGACGCAAGCCATGCCACAAAAGCCACACCAATCAATGTCATAAGCATACCTTTGCTTACTTCTGGTGAACCACCATTGTCCCCACCTTTGCCGCCACCAAAAAAGCCACCGAAACGGTCACTTAAATCTTTTAAAACCTTGTCCAAATCAGGAGGTGTTTCCTTATTCCCTCCTCCAGATGAACCATTGGGTTTATTTCCCCACGGGTTATTGTCTTGATTTTGATTCCAAGGCATACATATTCTCCTTCACACTATAAGCGCAACAATACGTTGCGCAGTGTAGCTTGCTCGGCTGCGATTGCATCAACCTATTTTTATTTTTGTACAGGTTCAGGTAAAGAGGCTAGCCACTTGCTAAGCACTGTGATTTGTTCTGATGTTAAGGGACCACCTTTTTTTTGTGAAAAACCTGGCATTTGCGGTTTACCCACACCGTTACTAATGATTGTTTTTAAAGCTGACTCCGAAGCATAGCCTCTTAACTTTGGTGCATACCCACCTTCAGCGTCAACACCATGACACATGGCACAACCAACTGCATATAATTTTGCAGCTGATTGTTGTTTCAACAAAGGTTCAAAATGACAAGATGCACACTTCCCATCAAAAATACCTTTGATTTTCCTATTCAAACTCAAGTGATGGTTTTCAACCACGTTAAATTCTAACAAAGCATTTGCTTCATTTCCCAACGAATCCTTCACTGTAATAGATTTTTTAATATTCGACTGTTTTGCGGTCGTATCCACAGTTACCCGCAACTGTGTAAAGTCATTTGGCATAATCACAAAACTCTCGGGTTCAGCTGCCGTACAACCACATGAAGTCTGTATATCCACCAACTCAATAGGCTGCGAATGATTATTACGAACCAAAAATGTCGCAATAGCAGTCTCCCCCTCTTTAATATCACCAAGTCGATATACTTCAGGTTGAATATGTAATAAGGGCAACGGCTTGTCTATTGGCACTTGAATCGGTGCTTTTTGCTCAACACAAGCAAGTAAAACACTGGCAACTACAAATAAAATACTTAATATTTTAACCATGGTTTCAATGCCTCAGGTATAGCTAAAGCACCTGATTGCATGGCTAACAAGTCGGGAACCTCATACATTAATATTTCTTTTGTAGCAGCCAGAACATCTGCATTACCTGTGTTCACAGCAAGAAACAAAGGGGCTAACCAAGCATCCAGCTCCAACATCCCCTGCCTTCGCAAGCGATATTGCAATTGACGCATAAGATGCTCTTTATCTTCTTTACTTTGTTCTTGTTTATTCTTCATCCAAAGTATCTGTTTGGCTCCTGCCATGCATTGCTTTGACCATATACGCTTGTACTTGCCCATCAAGACCTTTGATACTGGCAGGTGCCAATTTCTCACATTCCAGCTTAGACTGTACACCCACCACGGTTGCTTTACTTGCCACCACTTCACCCGCCCTTGCCATGCCCGTTAACCGTGAAGCTATATTCACTGCATTACCAATACATGTATATTGCATGGTTTGGCTTGAGCCAATCGAACCCACAACTACTTCCCCACTATTGATACCAATACCAACGGGAATTTCAGCTTGTCTTTTCAAAACACGTTCTTTATTCCATGAACGTAACATAGCTTGAATCTCCAAGGCGCAAGCAATCGCAGCATCTTCTTGTCTTTTCATAGGTATGGGAGCACCAAACAAAACCATAACTTCATCACCAATAAACTTATCAATCGTGCCGCCATACTTAAATGCAATACTCACTACACGCTCAAAATATTGGTTTAACATATTCACTACAACAGCAGGTGAAACTTTTTGGCTCATGGGCGTAAACCCACGAATATCAGCAAACATGATTGTCACTTGCCTAAGTTCTCCCGCTTTACCAATTTTTAACCGCCCTGAAACCAACTGTTTCACAACACTTGGTGACAATAATCGTTCAAACTGAGCTTGTGTTTTGGCCTCTCTTTCAATTTTTTGCGACAACCCTGCATTGGCTACAGCCATCGCAATATATGTCACAATACCACCCAAAAGCTGCAAATCTTTTTTAACAAATGCGCCTTGACCTTTACGCAAATCAATTTGCACCGCGCCAATCACTTTATCGTTATGAATAATTGGCGAGCACATCACCGATTGAATCCCCATCAAAACCAAAGATGAAGATTGCGCCAACTCACCAGCATGCGAAACATCTGATAACAAAACTGCAGATTTGGTCGACTTTACCTCATTAAGCACAGTTTGTGAGACCGATACTTGCCCACTACTATCATCCAATGTTTTAACTGCCCTTGGCTCAAACTCACCTTGAGGATTAAGCAACAGAACCACACAACGGTCTGCCATAAACATACTCACCAATTGTTCCGTAATGGTATTCAAGAGCTTACGAACATCTCGTTCTATACCAATACTTTGCAGCAACTCCTGCCCCATGCGCAGCTTTTCATAGTCCACGCGTAATATTGAGGCATCATGCACTTCATTTTCAGGGAGAAAACGCTCCACTTCAGCAACATCAATGCGTTCTGCATATTGTGCTTGCTCTGTATCAAACTGTTCAAATTTGACCAAACTACTAACATCATCAAATTCAGATTCTTTAAATGTGACAAGTACTGTACCAACTCGTATTTCATCACCATTTTTAAATTCATGTTCTTGGATACGTAATTCATGGAAGTAAGAACCGTTAGAGCTGCCCAAGTCTTCATAAATAAAAGTTCCATCTACTTCGCGAATGATGGCATGATATTTGGATACCACATTGCAAGCAAGACGAATCGTATTGCTTGGGTGCCTACCAATCGTGACGAATCCCTGCAAAGGAATTTCGCGATCACTACCATCTTCTTGAACAATTAATATTGCCATACGCCGTAGCATAGACGCTTAAAAGCTTCTTGCACAATAAATTTTAATGAAACATGAGATGACAAAAATGTTTTTGCAGTTTACGCTTCATCACACTGCTAAAATAATAATACACAAAGGGAAGTTAATACGATGACTGAGGCTGCCAACCAACCCAGTAGGGAACAATTGCGAGCACATCGTCAAATTTTTTGGGATGCCTGGCAAAAAGCACAAGCCGACTTACCTCTCAATGCCTTGGAAGTTCGCATTGCTAGAGTGATTGCAATGCATCCAGAATACCATCACTTTTTCGATGATATGGACACCTTCCTAGAAAGGGATTTCCAAGTCGATGATGGCATGAACCCTTATCTTCATTTATCCCTTCATCTGGCAATTGAAGAACAACTGGCAACCAAACATCCACCAGAAGCAGCCAAACTCATGGAGCACTATATGGTAAATTTAAAAAAAGAACGCCATGAAACACTGCATATTATTTTAGAAGTATTAGCAGAAACGGTTTACCAATCACAACGCACTGGGCAAGAGCCAAACCCCGAAGCTTATGCAGGTCAACTTCGCGTGTTGATGCAACAATAATGCGTTATTTATTCCTAACATTACTTGGTTTTTTTGGCCCTGCTTTATTAATGTTTTTATTACGTCTCACATGGTTTTACATACGCACCCAATGGCTAAAAAAGCTTTCAACACAACAAAACGAACCCGAGATTATTGATGTTACACCCATTCATAAAAAACGCATCAGCAAACCTTTTATTTTCCTTTGGCTACTGATTAGTATTCTTTGTACTGCCTTTTTAGTTTGGCAAATGGATGACACCCCTGCCCCAGAACAAACTTATATTCCAGCGCATATTGATGCTGAAGGAAACTTTGTACCTGCACAAGTCCTCAGAGAAAAAACCAAATGAAATTAAGCTTTGAAAATTTGCGTTTTTTCTTGATCAGAATTATCTTTTTCTTGCACAATGCTAGTGCCACATTTGGGGCACTCATAAACCTCAGCTTCTTCAGCTTCAAATTTTTCCTTACAACGTGGGCAACTGACTTTAACTTCGCTCATTTTCTCTCCTTATCTTTGGGGAAATACCTGCCTCAACCCATTCACACTTTCAAACAATCATGATTGAAGACCAAAACATGACAAATTGCAAGCCTACATCTGTGACTTACACCGCATTTTCTCAAATTCCTGCTTCCAAGCTTCTTACAAACCTAAACAAACAAAGTGTTCTCATCACATCCAACCAACGTTTATCAAGATTTCGTTTACAGGAATTTGAAAAGCAACAACTTAAGCTTGGCAAAACAGCATGGGAAACGCCGCAAGTCTTGCCTTGGACAACATGGTTACGCCAGCAATGGTCTAATGCCAATATTGGTTTATGGCTAAGCAAACAGCAAGAAACTTTATTATGGCAAACATGCATCACTCAAGACCAAGAGATTCATGTGCTCAATCCCAAAGCCTTAAGCAAACAGGCTATGGATGCCAGACAAATATTGGCAGACTTTCATATTGACCCAAGCTGCTTGCAACATGCTGGGGAAGAACATCTTGCTTTATGGCGCTGGCAACAAAGTATTCAAGAACAAACCGAGCACTACCTCTCCTTTCAAATTCTCGAAGTATTGCAACAAGTACAGGTCGCATGTTCACAAACCCATATTGTATTGGATGGTTTTGATAGCTTCACGCCTGCCCAAATAGGCTACCTTGAACATTTACAACAGCAGGGTTGCAGTATTCATACCGTTATCAATGACCAACCCAAAGCAGCTATCGAACTGTTTAAATATCAAGATGAAGAAAATGAAGTCAGGCAAGTTTGCCAACAAATTCGCAAACACAGCGAACAACACCCTAAGCATACTATTGCTGTACTAGTGCCCAACTTAGAGCGCATTGCCCCCACTATTCGTCAAATATTTTCCGAAGAACTTGCTCCTACCTTAAGCTTATCAAGCAATACCGATGAACAAGGCGCATACTTCAATATATCTCTAGGCTCACCGCTCGCCAACCAACCGCTTATTCAAGCGGCACTGCATGTATTGCGTTTAACCCAGCAATACAACCTAGACTATCAATTGATTAATCAGCTTTTGCTTAACCCTTATATGCAAGGTTACCATGAAGAAGCAATACAACGTGCAGCTTTGGATACCTCATTACGTCAACACAACCAATATCATCTAAATATCAAACAGTTGCTTAACTTATGCCAAGAAAGTGATAGTGACCTTAGTCAATTTATACACATGCTTGAAGTCATCTTACAGCAACAACAAACATTAAAAGATGCACCTCATAAACAACTCTTATCCCATTGGCTTAGCTTAAGCGAGCCATTCTTGGATAGTATATTCTGGAATGCACAAAGCTTTGCACTGCCTTATGAAGCAGCACAGCATGAGAATTGGAAAGCCTTAATCAATACATTGCCTGCTTTGGATGATTTTTGTGGTTTCATCACATGGTCAGAAGCATTATCGCATATACAAGAACATGCATTTGAACATGTTTTCCGCCCAGCACCAGGGCTGGCAAACATTCAAGTGATGGGTTTACTTGAAGCTGCAAATTTATCCTTTGACCATGCTTTTGTTATTGGTATGGATGATGTGACATGGCCACCCGCAGCCAAGCCTCACCCACTGATTCCTTTTGATATACAAGTGCAATACCAAACACCACATGCCAATAGCGAGCGTGAATGGCTGTATGCACAAAGTGTGTGGCAACATATTCAACATATCGCACCCACATTATCTGTCAGTTATGCTTGCCTCAAAGGCGGGCAAGAGGTTCAAGCCTCACCATTTGTTAAACATGCCAGTGAACAAACGGAATCAAGTCATGCTTCAAGTCGTTATGCCTTGTATTTACAACAGCATACAGCAGCTACGGCTACCATAGCAGATAGCATATTGCCTGTAACAACAGATGAAAATGTTAAGGGTGGCACAGGCATTATCAAAGCACAATCAGCATGCCCATTCCAAGCTTTTGCCCGCTACCGCTTGCGTTTACGCGGTTTGGAAACACCAACATTGGGTTTAACCCCTGCCGAACAAGGTACCTTATTACACGCTGCTTTAGAGCACTTCTGGAAGCATGCCAAAAACTCAACAAACTTACTTCAATTCATCAATGAAGGTTCTTTAGAGCAACATGTACAACAAGCCGCAACCCATGCTTGGTCAGCGATTAAAAGGGTGATTTCACAAGACACAAAAGACCTGGAAACTCAGCGTTTACAGCATCTTATACAACAGTGGCTACACTTTGAAAGTACACGAGAGCCTTTTACTGTCACAGGTTTTGAATTTAAGCAGACTGTAACATTAGGTACATCCTCCACCTTGGTCTTACACACCAAAATCGATAGAAGCGACAAAACTGCCAGTGGTCATCACATTATTATCGACTATAAAACAGGCTTAGTTTCAGCAAACAAAGCCATGGGTGACCGACCAGAAGAACCACAACTACCGATTTATTATATGGCTTCTCAAGCAACAAATAATCAAGTGGACGTTTTAGCTTTTGCGCAAGTGCGGAATGGTGAAGTAAAGTTTGAAGGGTTTAGCCAAGAATCTGACATATTACCCAAGCTTAAAGCCTACAAACCACGCAAAAATCAACCCGAAGATTGGGATACCCTCACCCAACATTGGCAAGACACTTTAAATAATCTTGCAGATGAGTTTATGGCTGGTGAAGCAAGCGTAACACCCAAAAATACCCAAAGCTGCACCTATTGTGAGTTTGAAGGTTTGTGTCAGATTAAGCGTTAAGCAGGTATCAATGTTGCATATGCTTCTGGCTCAGGTTCATGTAAGTAGCATGTTTCACCTGGAGTTAAATCAGCATGAAGTTTCTTTGCTATAAAGTATGCCAAAGTTGCAGGTACGGCATTTCCTACCATCTTGTAACCCGCAAGCACACTCTTATAATAAAATTTATGCGAGTCAGGGAATGTTTGAATGCGTGCGCACTCCCGAACAGACAAACGACGATAAAGTTCTTTTTTACTTGGCACAAATATTCTTACATTTTGTTCAACAAACTCCATTTTTGGTGCCTGTGGATGAATTGGAGCATGGCGACCACCCGCTTGAATCGTAAAAGATTGCTCATCCCAAGCCCGTACACGGTTTCGCGACATGTAAATTGTTGAAAATCCACCTGTAAGATATTCATGATTAGGCAAGCTACACAAATCTCCATTCGTGTGGTTTTTGTCCTTAGCTGGAAGCGCACTGTTTCTAATATTATAGATAACTTCCCTTAAAGTTCTTTTTTTATCAAAAGGTTTTGGAAACTCAAATATTGTATTCAAATCATGACGAATACCAATAAAGAAAACACGCTTTCTATCTTGTGGAACCCAATAATCAGAAGCATTCAACATAGTAAAAGAAAGATTATATCCACTTTCTTTAAATAGTTCTTGAATAGATGCCATTGCGTTTGCATGACGAGAAGCAAGCATTCCTGAAACATTTTCAGCAACAAAAAATTTAGGCTGCTTGTCCCTTAAAATACGAATAAACTCATAAAAAAGCTGACCTCTTTTGTCTTTAATACCTCTTAAAGACCCCGCCTCGCTCCAACTTTGACATGGAGGACCACCAATAATGCCATCACAATCTGGAATTTCACTGGATGCAACATCACGGATTGACTTACGATTAAGCTCAACATGAGGAAAATTTTTCTCGTATGTTTCCCAAATATCTTTGTCATATTCATTTGCCCAGATAGTTGTAAACCCAGCTTTTTCAAAACCTAAATCTAAACCACCAGCACCAGAAAACAGAGAAACTATTCTCATTTTTCTTCGATTGTTATTAAAACTGCATCTAACATTTGAGCAGGGTTATTAGGATTTTTTATCTTAATATCTTTAGTTGCAATGTTTTTATTATTTTTTATTGCTTCTCTATCTTTTTTAGGAAATGAGTCAAACTTGCTTTTCTGAAGTATGCAAGAAAGACTAAAAGATAGTTCTTTATTTACTTCATATATATTTTTATAGACAGTTAATGGATTTTCAATGTGCCACATTCCTCTAATTCTAAGGTATGTGATTCCTAGTGGATCGACTGCATTTACACGACCTAGCTCTTTTGTTTCCGAAAACTCAACGTCAACAATAGTCTCTACGCCTTCCTTAATTGTTGAACCTATTCGGGTGTAAACCTCTCTATTCGCCGCATAACAATCACCATATACCATCCAGAGGTGTTTTAACTTTCCTTTTTTAGGGACAATACCAATTGCATAAATAATATCTTTTGATTCCCAATCCTCAGATTCTATGCAAGCTTTACTAACTCTATGGTCATCCGAATATAGTTTATCTTTCGGGTAAGAGCTATTCAATGCAATTCCTGAGTTAAATCCTTGTATTTTTTTAACTTCAATTGCATCTCCACCTTTTAGCATAGCATCAGGAATATTGTTTGCATTGCCCAAATATGAAAATACTTTTGATACAGCAATATCTTTAGTCTCTAAGTTAGTTTCATCTATTGTTCCTGCAAAGGCATCCTTTATATATGCCTCTAAGCCTTCACCAATACTATTCATGCGATTTACGGCATTTCTACTTGCCCTTAATTGCGTTGAGGCAGACTTTTCGATGTTCAGAATAGCTTGAAGAATATTTGACATAATCACCTCTTATAAGTGACAAATATGGTCGCGGTCAGGACCTGTGGATAGCATTGTAATTGGGCATTCACAGACTTCTTCAATGCGTTTAAGCAATGCTGTGGCAGCATCAGGAAGCTGAGTAATATCTTTCAAACCAAATGTATTTTCAGACCAACCTGCTAAGGTTTCATAAATCGGCGTGCATTCTTCCAAGGCTGTGGCACATGCTGGAATAGATTGCAGGCGTTCGCCATTGCGCTCATAACCCACACAAAGCTTCACTTCTTCCAAACCATCTAATACATCTAATTTGGTGATAGCTAAACCAGTCACACCATTGATACGCACAGCATGTTGCACCACAACGGCATCAAACCAGCCTGTGCGGCGTGGGCGACCAGTGGTTGCGCCAAACTCTTGGCCTTTTTCTGCCATGTGTTTGCCTGCATTTTTAGCATCGCACATACCATCAGCATTGTATAACTCTGTGGGGAATGGCCCTGCACCAACGCGTGTGGTGTATGCTTTACAAATACCAAGCACTTCATGCACTTCTTTAGGGCCAACGCCAAGACCAGCAAGGGCTGCACCTGAAACTGTATTTGAAGATGTTACAAACGGATAAGTACCGTGGTCTACATCCAACATCGAGCCTTGCGCACCTTCATAAAGAATATTTTTACCAGCTTTGATATTTTCATACAAAATCAACGGCACATCAGCAGCCAATGGTAATAAACGTTCACGCGCCAAGTCCAATGCTTCAACCACATCTTCTTTTTTAACAGCTTCTGCGCCCAAAAACTCTACCAACATAAAGTTAACGTATTTAAGGTTTTCATCAATGCGAGCATCCAAGTCGTCTGATGTTAGGTCAACTAGACGAATACCACGACGTGCTGTTTTATCTTCATAACATGGGCCAATGCCACGACCTGTTGTACCAATCTTGCCTTTACCTTTAGCCGCTTCACGCGCTGCATCCAATGCACGGTGATACGGTAAAATAAGCTGGCAACGGTCAGAGATGCGTAAGCGGTCATTCACAGGGATATTCGCATCAAGCAACATATCCAACTCTTCCACCAAGCGGAATGGATCAACCACAGTGCCGTTACCAATCAAGCTCAAGATGTTTTCATGCAAGATACCTGATGGGATATGATTCAAAACAGTCTTTTGGTCACCAATCACCAAGGTATGTCCTGCATTCGGACCACCTTGGAAACGGGCTACCACATCCATTTTTGGTGCAAGAAGGTCAACAATCTTACCCTTGCCTTCATCACCCCATTGAATCCCAATCGCTACTGTGTTTGTCATGTCTTATCCCTATGTATTACTTAAAACTTAAAATATTATACTATCAATCGGTGTATGATGTGTTGTCTAGCCATGCCCATAAATCAAACGAAAATCCTGTCGCAGGCATATCCCTGCCGTGGGCTGCCATCATTTGATCATATCTACCACCATGCAATAAAGCATGGGATGAATTGTTGGCAAAACCTGTAAACACCATGCCACTATGGTACAAGAAACGCGGTGTTACTGCTGCATCAATCACCACACACACTTCACCTGAAAGTTTATCATTCACGGTATCAACCAAGCTTAACAACTCGTCAGCCGCAACCGTAAATGTTTCATTGATTTGCGTTTTTTGCGCCCGCAACCAATCGGCATCACCCTGCCCTGCTGCCAAAGCCATCAAAGCGTCTTTCACCACATCAGATAACGGTTCTGTTTCTAAATAATTCGTCATATCTTCAGGGGAATGCCGTGCAAGCAATTCAACCCAAGTTTCCAAAGATGTATCACTTTCTTCAACCAAGGCTTGAATCAATCCCATGTGCCCTACTTGCAAAATTGCACCATCAAAACCTGCCGCTTCCATAGAAAGAGCAGCCAAATGCATCACTTCCACATCACCATCCACACCTGCAAGACCCAAACATTCCACACCTGTTTGCCATTGCTGGCGTGAACCTGTACGCACATCAGGACGCGCCAACATCACAGGGCC
>JALUWH010000111.1 GCA_027019685.1 Ghiorsea sp.
ATTCTTGAAATACGGGTTTATATTTCCAATTCAAATGGGTGGCTAATGCTGAATGGGCAAATAAAGGCTGCAACCATGCTTTCATTCCTGATGGTGATTCATATTTGGGTAATGCTGTCGTATTTAAGGCAGTTAAATCATCCGCATTCACACATAAAATAAGTTGTGTTGGTTGAATAATCGGTAAAAAACGACGAACAAGCACAGGGAAGCTGCGTGGATCGGCTCCTGAATAACCTGCATTATACGCCAACACATTGGGCAAAGCATTGAGTATTGACACAAAATTCCGCTCCCGTGAAACGTGTTTGGCTTCCACAAAAGAATCACCCAACACCAAAAGCCTATGCTTTGGCAGTGAGCCAAGAGCATCATTGTTAAAACCATAGGCATCCGTGGTATAGTGATTAAAACCTTCATAAGTACGTAAAATACGACTAAATGGTGCTTTCATCGGCCCAAGATCAGGGTCAAACACCACGGCTACAGGTGAAACAACAAAAAAACTCACATAGCCTTCAAACACCAACAATGTAAATATTACAATGAGGATTTTTACCAAGAATCGTGCCCTGAATATTTTTTGAAACAACAACTAAACCAACCTTCTTAGCATGATTTCATCACACCATTGCAGCAACCTAATTCATTGCATAAAAAGCCTATCTTTCCCGTTTTTTCAGAGGTAACACAAATGAAATAAGATTGTATCACTTTTCTTCCAATATATCGGCATACAATGTTTCAAATCGCTGCACTTGTTTATCCCATGAAAAATCAAGTGCATATGCTCGGTTATCATCACATAATCGCTTATTTGCCAACATCATTAACATGGCTTGTGTCAAAGCTTGCACATCATCTGCCGTAACCAATACCACATCATCATTGCTCGGTAATACTTCGGGAATACCACCCACCTTACTTGCCACAATGGGTAATCTATGTGCCATGGCTTCAAGCAACACAATACCAAAGGGTTCTTCTCTGCTTGGCAATACAAACAAATCCGCTGCTTCCATCAAAGCATGTACTTCAGCTTGAGGTACAAAACCTAAAAACTTTACATTGTCCTGCAAACCAAGTGTGACCACCATGTTCTTCAATGACGTTTCCAAGCTACCCGTGCCAGCTATCCACAACTGTGCCTTAGGGTTTGCAGCCACAATATCTACCCATGCCTTGAGCAACACATCTTGCCCCTTAAAATCTTCCAAACGTGCCACATTGAGCACCAGTTTGACATCATCTTGTAACCCATATTGCTGTCTAAGTTGTGCTCTGCTTTGTGATAATGCGGGCAACACAAAAGCATGCGGCATGATGGATACAGGCACATCCACAATATCCAAAATCGCCTGCTTCAAATTTTGCGTTACTGCCAAACACCGTGTGGGCAAGCTACAGCCCCAGCGAATTTCTGTTTTCTTCTGCCACCAACTTGCTTGATACACATCATAACCTTGGGCATAACAAATACTGGGGATGCGTAACACACGCCCCACCACACCTGCAATCAAACCACAGGATACAGCTTGCCCTTGAACCACATCAGGCTGAAATGTTTTAGCATGCTTCAATGTTTGTATAAAACGCCACAACCAACCCAAACCACGCAACGGTCGTTGTTTTAACCACAGCAGTTGGTAATCATGCTCTGCAATCGCCTGTTGTTTTTCAGGCGGACAAGGCGTGGTCACCAGCACACAAACATCATGCCCTCGCCCACTTAAATGCTCTGCCAATGCTTGGGTTGCCATGGCTGTGCCTGCGATTTTTTCAGGTGGAAACTCATTGACAATCAACATGATTTTCATGCAAGTAAGCCTTTAGCAGCTTGATACACATCATCCACTACAATCTGTTGCGGGCTATCGGCAGTGAGTACCACCACATCATCTTGTTCATATTGCAAATACTCAGGCTCTGCATCAGGTCTGCCGCAAATCACCACCACGGGTGTCTGCATGGCTACGGCAATATGAAAGGGCCCTGAATCATGCCCAATCAACAACTTTGACTGCCCAATCACGGCTGCCATGGCTCCCAAATTGGTTTGCCCCACCAAACTCACCGCTTGCGGCACAGCCTGAATCAAAGCTTCAGCAGCATCGGCTTCGCTGTCCACGCCTATCAGCACGGGAGTAATCCCATCTGCCAGCAAACGTTTCGCCAAATCAATAAAACACGCAACATCCCACATTTTATTTTCCATGGATAAACGCCTGCCCCCCATATGCAAACATACGCGCATATCAGGTACATCTGCTAACAGTGCTTGCGCTTGTGCCTGCTCTTGCTCATCTATGGGAAATGATAATTGTGTATCACTCTCAACATCTATTTTTGCTAATAATTGCTGGTATGTAGTGGTGTAATGTTGTGTTGTAACCACGCTAGATGGCAGCCATGCATCTAATACCGAGCCTTGCAGTGCATCAGGCGAAAAACCAAGGGCAAATCGTGGCTTGAGTTGTGCCAGCACTAACCATTCCACAGCCCACCAATCCAACTGTCGTGGAT
>JALUWH010000112.1 GCA_027019685.1 Ghiorsea sp.
CAAGTGAGTACCAAGGCTAAACTATATAAAGGGATTAAAAACCATGATAGAGGGAGCCCCAAAACAATTTTTACAACACCAAGCGCAATGCCACATGCCACGCCAAAGGCTACCGCGTAAATGAGTAGTTTCTTTTCAAAGGCACCATTGGTTAAAGTTTCTACAGTATTACCCAGTGCGTTGAGTGCGGGTTCAGCCACAGTCGCACCAAACCCAAGTATCCAGGCAAAGACTAAAGCGATGGTGAAACCAACTGTCCATGAATAAATGGGTGATTCTTTTACGCTTTCAATCACTGCAAATGCAGATGATAAAAGTGCTCCAGCTTGCTCTCCGAGTAGTGATAAACCAAAGCGAAGCCCAATACTAAAAATAATCATACCCAGCACGCATAAGATGATGCCATATATAATAATACCAGGTGTAGGTAGTTTTTCTCGTAACACTAGGCGTAAGACCAACATTAAAAAGACAACCAGTGGTACGATAGCCTGCAATCCTGATAAAATTTCTGTGCTAGGGCTTGCTTGGTACCAAGCAGGTATCGTTGTAGATGCTAGGTGTGTACTATGTAGTGCGGCATCGACAATGGCTTCGGGGGTGGTGGTTGAAGCCACAAAAATGGTGAGCAGCATAACACCAATAATGGGGAATAAAGATGCAAGAGTAACAATGCCAAAGCCAGATAATGCGCTACTACCACGACCAGCCGTCGAAGAAATACCAATACCAAGGGCTAAGACCAAGGGTACGGTAACAGGACCAGTGGTGACAGCGCCACAATCCCAAGCTAACCCTAAAACTTTTGCTAACTCATCATCTTGCATCAACCATAGGGTGAGTAATAAGGCAGGGGTTAATGAGCCATAAATAAATGGTTTGAGACTCCAGCCGTATAATAGACGTAATGTACCCAGCACAACGGCAAAACCAACACCCAAACCGACAATCAGCACCAATGTGCCGCTCCACTCATTAAGCATGGTATATAGGTAAGGTGCATTTTGTACTTTAAGGATGCTGCCCGCAGCTTGCAGCGCACCAATAGCTGGTTCAGCAAATGTCACACCTATGCCAAGCATAAAGGCAATCATTAGTACGATAGGCAATGAAACTTTGGCAGGTAAGTTTTGTCCTATGACTTCACCAAAAGGCATCAACCCTTTACTTAAACCCTCCATAAAGAGCATCAAACCGATGATGACAGCGAGCAAGCCTGAGGCAATCATCACTGGTGCGCTTACGCTTTGATTAAGCACGAGAATTTGAAAAAGAACCAAATACATGGCGAGAGGAATCACAGCTTTGGCTTGTTCAAGGAAACGGCTGCTAATGTAGGGCGCGAGCAGACGGTATATATCAATGCCACGTAAGGATACGCAGTTTTGTTTGTTTGTATTCTTTTTAAATGCCTGTTGTTTTTTAGCGAAACTATTAAAACTAATAACATTTTGACGCAAGGAAATATGACGAATTAATTTGCCATAACGAATCTTTTGACCTTCACCTTGTGTTTTTTCTTTGTTTGGCATTCATTATCCTTTGTGAATAAAGGCAACTGGCTTACGCCTTCCTTTTATCATAGTATAGATTAAGCTTAGATGTTTTCTTTATGAATTTGAAGTAAAATTGGTGCTTTAGGGCGCTGTGGCACACGAATTTGTTCGAGCCTAAAGCTAATGTTGTGCAAATGTTTGGCTTGTAGCCAGGCGGTTACTTGTGCTGCTTCTGAGTCACCACCATGATGCCCAGGGTAAAGCATCATACTTATGCGTCCGTTTGGTGCGAGTAGTTGTAAGCTTTGTTCTAGCGCAAGAATGGTGGTATCTGCATGTGTGATAATACTTTTATCACTGTTGGGTAGCCAGCCGAGATTAAACATGATGGCTTGAATATGACCATGTTCGTCTTGTGGTATATGTGCCATCATGTGTTCATGACCTTGCAGAAAAAACATCTGCTGGCATGGCTCGTCATTTAGTAAGATTATTGTGTTGTTAATCGCTTCTTGTTGGACATCAAAACCGTAAAGTGTGCCAGTTTCACCTATAGCTTGAGCTAAAAACAATGCATCAAAGCCATTGCCAAGGGTTGCATCAATAACAGAGTCACCGACTTTAATATACTGATTTAACCATGTTTTTGCGATGCTTGTGAGTTGCATTTATTCTTCTAATAAACTCATGGTACGTGATACTTGTGCAGAAAAACCTGCCGCTGCATCGCGAATTCGCTCTTGGAAACGACTGGATACTCCCATTAAATCTTCAATCATTATGAAGTCCATACAGATGACACTACACTCCGTTTTTGCTGTAAAACGAAGGCGTGATGCTTTACCGTCCATAATTTTGTGCAGACCAAGTATGTCTCCTTTTTGAATGCGCCCAGAGTAATTTTTGTCTTCATATAGATGAACTTCACCTTGCAGAATGAGTTCTACATGCCCCATGTATTTATGTTCAGGTTTAATCGTGTGGTTAGCAGGGTATGTTGTGTTCCATGCACGTTTAG
>JALUWH010000113.1 GCA_027019685.1 Ghiorsea sp.
TATAAATACACCCGCCGCAAACTTAGCCTGTTCTTTAGAATGGTAAGGGCCATAGGCATCTTCATTTACAATCAATCGGTATTCACTCATAACGCACATCCTTGAAAACTACTTGCTGATCATCAGCTCGTCATACAAATAACTATCGCTACTTTTCTTATTTTATTTAGCCCTAAAACTTTCTTTATCGTCCAAACAAACAGTCATGATATTGCTTATCGCAAGTGCTTTGCTAGGTTACAAGCCTGTTGTTAAGCACTTACTGCCCAAGGAGAAACGACCATGAGTGATTGTTTATTTTGTAAAATCATTGAAGGCACTATTCCTTCGGATAAAGTGTATGAAGATGATGCTGTATATGCTTTTAAAGATATTCACCCTAAAGCACCCACCCATGTGCTGGTGATTCCCAAAACGCATATCCCAACCCTTGCCGATGTTAAAGACCCTGCCATGCTGGGTGAGTTGATGCTCAAAGTGAACCATGTCGCCAATGATGTATTAAACCTTGAAGCAGGTTATCGCGTGGTGATTAATGTGCGTGAAGGTGGTGGGCAAGAAGTGTTTCACTTACATGCACATATTTTAGGTGGTAAAAAATTACCTTTTTAAACATACCTCAACATGGCAACCCACCGTAGAACACGCAAACCTTCCGAGCTTAAACCACTCAAGTTAAACTTGAGCAAGGTATTCAATGCTGAACATATGCAACGCTTAAATAGCATTGCTTTGTTGCGTAGGCATTGGCATGACATTGTAGGCAATATGATGGCAGAGCGATGTGAACCTGTTGCCATAGAGCCGCAAGCAGATGGTTCGCTGGGTTTATTAATTGCAGTGAATCACCCCGTGATTGCCAGCCATATTCGGCTGCTGCATGAAGAAATTCGCAAAGCATGTTTCAAGCGGTGCAAGCTTCAAGGCTTAAGTAAAGTGTGGACTCGTGTGCAAGCTGGTGCAGGCATTCGCGAAGAAAAAAAAGTGTGCATACGCCATGATATACACTGCCAAGATTTACGCTTACTTGCCCAAAGCCTACAAGATGTGAAGGATAAGCCGCTGCGTCGCTTAATGTTTCAAGCAGGTGCTGCACAATTAAGATATTACAAAGAAGTATAGGACGTTATAAAACATGAAAAAAGCAATGATATTCAGCTTGTTAGCCATATTCATTAGTGTGACGGGGCTAAGCACCACAGCCGATGCCAAACGATTCGGTATGGGTGGTAGCTTTGGCAAATCATTCAGTAAACAAAAAAGCTTCTCAAAACCCAAACCTAAACAAGGCATAAACAAAGCAACACCAGCACGTTCTGGCTCTAGGGCTGGTGGCATGATGGGCATACTTGGTGGGCTAGCTATGGGTGGACTTTTGGGTGCATTGTTTTTCGGTGGCGGCTTTGAAGGCATCAACTTTATGGATATTTTATTGATTGGCGGCGTGATTTTCTTAGTCATGCGGTTTATGCGCCGAGGTGCTGCTGCAAGGCGTGAAGCTGAATATGCAGGTCATCCTTCGCATCACAATCAAGCGTTTGGTCAAGCCCAGCCTGAATCCAACAACAACGAAAGCTTCTTGGGCGAAGAAACGACAAGCTCAGAAGTGATAACAGATAAACCCAATATTGATGCTGAACACTTCACCAATGCTGCGCGTGATATTTTTGTACGCATGCAACAAGATTGGGATGCAAAGAATGAAGATGATATTCGTTCATTTTGTACGCCTGAAATTGCAGAACATGTATTGGCGGACATGAAACGCATTGGTGACAACAAAACACGCACTGAAATTGGTGCGTTGGATGCTGAAATTGTAGAAACTTGGGTAGAATCAGACATGGAATGGGTTGCTGTGCATTTCCAAGCCAAACTCAACGAAGAAACATTGAATATGGCTGGTGCTGTGATTGAGACTGAACAGACAGATACAACTGAAATCTGGATTTTCCAACACACGCCAAACAGCGATGACCCTACATGGTATCTCGCTGGCATTCAGCAAGCTTAATTGATAAACCAAGAGAAAACGTACGAGGAAAGAAAAGTATGAACATTGCAAAAATGATGCAGCAAGCCAAGAAAATGCAAGAAAACATGAAAAACATGCAAGAAGAATTGGCAAGCTTGGAAGTAATGGGCGAGTCAGGCGGCGGCATGGTTAAAGCCACTGTTTCAGGTAATCATCAGGTTAAACGTATTGATATTGATGAAAGTTTATTGGCTGATGATGATAAATCTTTGCTTGAAGACTTGATTGCAGCAGCAGTCAATTCAGCCATGAGTAAAATCGAAGAAACCACCAAAACCAAGCAGAAAGATATGATGGGTGGCATGTCGCTACCACCGGGTTTCTCACTGTAATGTATCATTTGGCAGGCATGCCTGAACCTTTGGCGCGGTTGGTTGAACAACTCAGTGCATTTCAAGGCATTGGTCCTAAAACTGCCATGCGCCTTGCTTTAAATATGCTTGAGCAGTCAGAAAATGAAGTACAAAAC
>JALUWH010000114.1 GCA_027019685.1 Ghiorsea sp.
AATATCAGCATCAGGATTGATGGGGGAAGATTCTTCAGCCACGATCCCGTGGTTGGGGTAATGTTTACGAATTTCAGAAATGATGATTTCTTCTGCACGTTTGTCGACTTCAGTGACAAAATCGCGGTCTTGTTTTTGTTTGACCGAATATGAATCGGCATCTTCATAATGACGAAGGATTAGGTCTCCAGCGCGGCGGGCGGCACGAACGGCAACGAATAACATATATCAACTCCTGATGGTAAAATTGATGTATCACTTCTTGATTTGGCTGCGCCTGCGTTAAAAATGAAAACCAACATCCTCATTTAGCGCTGCTAAACTGCGGTATTGCTCTTCATTTTTACCTTGGCTCGCACAAATACGAAGTGATACAAACAATTTTGTGTAACTGCTTTTATCTTAAATTTTCAAAGAACAGCGGCATTCTAACAGTTTCGGCTGTGAGGTCACCCAAATATAAAATTAAGCTATATCAAACCCTTTTAAGGGGTTGTTTTCTTCTAAGAATACTCTGAACTCATCTGATATTCTTGAATCCTGACGTACGCTATTCCAGAAACCGTTGGCTAGTTTAAGCGCATCATCAATAGCCCACTCAGCGTGTGGTAAAGTGTTTAGTGTGGATAATAAAAGGCTCTTGTTTGTTGCGTTAAAGTGGTAACGGGGCACTTCTCCTGATTTGGGCGCAAAGCCCATAGAGCACATGTCGTAGACGGGCAAGAGTCGAAATACATCACCATCCATACTAAGGCTTAAGTTACCGAGATGCATATCAGTATTGTTGATGAGGCGACCAAACAGCCATAACAAAGCCGTTTCCCCAACAGACTGAGGGTTAATGAGACCTTTTTGATGTAAAGCCATAACAACAGGAAGCCAGCCTTCGCCCAAACCTGTGAATTCGGCATCTACAACTTGTAATGACAGCATGGGCAAACGCCCATATTTCCCACTTCTGTCAAAACGTTTGGATTCTAGAAATAAACGCCCTTCTTTTTCAATTAATTGTGTTGATGCGGCGGCATAAAGCCCTGTTTCTCGCAGAGTTTCTGAGGCGATGTGTTCGGTAATTAATATATCTTTCCACCTGCGCGCAACAGGGTCATCACCTTTGGGTGAAAACTTCACAATCACATGTGCTGATTGCTCACGGCAATAAGTAGTGAATTTGGGTTGCTCTCCACCTGCTGATGAGCCAGGAATTTCGCCAGCTATAACACCCTCTGCAAGTGCAGGGTAATCATCAGGTGTGGTTTCAATAAGATTTTGGCGAATGCGATTGTATGCCTGTTGACCAAATATTAAATTACCAGATAAATTATCACCGTTAGAGATTAAATACTTACCTATATGCTCGGCATTCCACCTTTCAGGGTTAAGTGGGAAGTCATTGGATTGTTTTGAAAGCCCAGTAGCAATTTGCCTGCCTAAAAAGCCTTGCGGTCTTAAATCATAGAGAAAATAAGGCAGGTCTTCGTAAATACCATTTTTGCCTTCACCTAAAAACAATGCAGGCATACCAATTCTTTCTTCAACAAAGAAACCGCCATGAGCTAAAGGGCGAAGTGTGGCAATAGCAGTATTGTGACCATACGCATCAACCATACAGATGAGTAAGTTGTCATCTGCACCAAAAGCATTGGTGGTGAGCGCATAAACAGGCGGACGACCGTTGGAGACTTTGATAATACGATTACCAAGCTCTCGTAGTTGGCGGGCGACAACGGTTTGGCTTAGCCCAGTTTTATCTTGGAGTTGCTTTGATGTTAAAGGGTCTGCATGTAAACATTGTTCAATCGTTAGTGTCATACATTACTCCTTTAAGTAAAAAAACTAGATACCTGACTAGATAATTCTTGAAACTATAGTGCTTAAAGTACTAATATAGCAAGTTTTTACATTGAATATTCGTTCCTTAAGACTAGATACCTGACTAGATAATTAACTGTATTCCTTGCTGAGGAGTTTGCCAGTAGGGTTATTCTAAGTGTGGTTTGAGGTATTTTCCTGTCCACGATGTTTTACACTTGGCGACAGTTTCAGGTGTGCCAGAAACAACAATTTGCCCGCCTTTATCACCGCCTTCAGGCCCCATGTCAATAATCCAATCGGCGGTTTTGATGACATCAAGGTTATGCTCAATGACAATCATGGTATTGCCGCGTTCAACCAAGGAGTGAAGCACATCGAGGAGTTTGTCCACATCGGCAAAGTGTAGCCCTGTGGTGGGTTCATCAAGGATATAAAGTGTGTCACCCGTGGCTTTGCGAGCCAGTTCTTTGGCAAGTTTGACACGCTGGGCTTCGCCGCCTGAAAGTGTAGTGGCTGCTTGCCCAAGGCGAATATACCCCAAGCCCACTTGCTGCAAGGTGTTCAACCGATTTTTCAGCGAAGGCACGGCACTAAAAAATTCATAGCCCTCATCAATGGTTAAATTTAGGACTTCATCAATGGTTTTGCCTTTGTAGCGAATGTCTAATGTTT
>JALUWH010000115.1 GCA_027019685.1 Ghiorsea sp.
GCAAGCCTTGTTGCTCAAAGAAAACCCATATACCAAGCGAGCCTTATTGCATGAGCCATCTGTTGTGTTGGTTACATTGATGAATGAAATGGGCATGTACAAGCAGTTATCTAAGCTGTATCAAAAGAAGAACTACCCTGAAACGCTTCGCTTGCGGTTGCAGCAAGAAGTTGATGTTAGTTTTCAGCAATGGCTAAAGAATAAGTATCATGATGTTACGCGGTTAAATGAGACTTGGTTGATGGGTGTGAACAATTTTACTGATGTAAAGTTTCGTTTTAAAGGGGGAAGTAAGCCCGAAAAGCGTGATGCGATTTCTTTTATTTATGATACAGAAGCTAAGGTGCATAGCGAAATGATAAACTACCTTCGTGATGAGGGTTACCAAGGTTTTCTAACTAATTTGAATGCGAGTCGTGAAATGTTGGCAGGTTCTGTGCGTAATGTTTTAGATGTTGTGACCTTACACACTTATCATGATCATCCTAAAAAAACAGGTCGTTTAGGCAAGGCTGCTGCGCCAATGCGCACACAGCAAAACAGTAGCTCGCTGAGCAATAACTTATTTTATATTCGCACCATTGCACCAAGCAGGCTTAAGGATAAACCATTCGTGGTGGATGAGTACAATCACCCATTCCCCAATCCTTGGCGCAGGGAAGCTGGTCTTGTCTTTCCTGCTTATGCATCGTTTCAGGATTGGGATGGTATTTGTCGTTTTGCAGAGCCTGCCCAGCTTTCTTATGAGGTAAAAGGACAGGCTAATACTGCAATTAGTGCATTTAATGTAGGTATGGATCCTATTGCGCGTGCAGGCGAGGCTTTGTCGGCATTATTGTTTAGGAGAGGTGATGTAAAGGTTGCACATTGGCAAGCGGATATACAACTTAATCAAGAGGTATTGATACAAAGAGGGGCGACTAAAGCATGGCCTGCTGCTTTGATGGATTTGAGTTTAGGTATGCAGTTAGGAAGTGATTGGGGTGAGAGCCAGTCTATGCAGGTTGTGTTTTCTAATCGTCAAGATGTAAGTATTAAGGAACCTCTGGCTAAAGTGCTTAGACAGCCTAGGGCTGTTGTTGAGCGTGTCATTCTTGGTGTTAATAAGTCTAGGGCTGTGCCTAAAGAAGATATTCAGTTGTCGGTAGATAAGAAGCAATTTGTTGTCACATCTAGACAAACGCTTGCAGCTACTTTTTCAGATGAAGATAAACAGGTTATATTGGATGGTTTGAAAATATCGAATATTCAGGATGCCGCCTTGGTGTCAGTGTCTGCACTGGACACCTTGCCTGTGGCGCAAAGCAAACGATTGTTATTAACATTCCAAACTGATGCTCGGAATACGGGTATGGTGTTTGCCGATGGCGAAAAAACTGTAAAAACGTATGGAAGTTTCCCTGTGCGCATTTTACGCAGCAAGCTTTCGGTCTCTTTAAAGCATGAAAAACCAATGAAATTATATGCCTTAAACTTACGAGGAGAACGCATCAAAGAACTTCCCATTCAATATCAGGATAAAACATTAAGCTTTGATTTGGATAATAAGATTCAAGGCTGGGGACCAGTTGTATTTTATGAGTTGGTTGAACAGGTTAAGGGTTAAAATATGGCAAGGCGAACATTTTCCGCACAACAATTGCAGTTGTTTCAACATGTAAATGTATCGGGTATGCAAAATAATCAACAATACACTGTGCCCGATTTCTTAATGATTGGTCCACAACGCACAGGCACAACATGGTTATCTCGGTATTTGGTTCAACATCCTGATGTGTTTATTCCTGCAGAAAAAGAACTGTATTATTTTAATTACTTGATGGAGCAAGGAGCGTTGTTTCATTCTACAAAACTCACATGGTATTTGCGTAAGTTTGAACCAAGTATGCGTGACTTCTTACGTCTTAACGGAATGAACCTTAAAATGATGGGGCGTTTACCAAAAACATCATTGGATTGGTTTCAATATAAAAAAGCACGCGTTTTTGGTGAAGCAACAGCATCCTATGCCGCTATGGATGAAGGCTTGATTGCAGAAGTGCTAACCTTAAATCCACATATAAAGATTATGATGATGGTGCGTAATCCTATTGAACGTGCGTGGTCACATGCCAAAAAAGATTTGCTTAAAGCACGAAAAAGAAGCTTGAAAGATGTTCCTTTTTCTGAGTTTTCAGCATTTTACCAGCGAGACTATCAAAAGCGATGTGGTCAATACCAGTCTATGATTGCATTGTGGGAAAAGTATGTGGATAAGGATTGTTTTTTAATTCAGAAATTCTCAGACGTAAAGGAAAACCCGACAAAATTATTCGATCGTGTATGTGAATTTCTTGAGGTTACACCGATGGCTGACAGTCTGATGCAGCATAAACAAGTGGTTAACCCAACGCAAAGAACCAAACTTCCTCAAGCACACCAAGCATTGTTGGAGTCTTTGTTTGCGGATGAAATTAGCTACTTACAACAGCAAGGATGGCTATAAACCATGAATATTAGGGAAGTGCTGATCAACGCAATGAATGGTGCCTATGCATCCAAAATCACCAACACCTGCGTTGGAAAACTTAGCAATAGCGGTGCTATTGCTTACATTTACCGCCTTGGGGTTGGTAATTTTGAACCACATATTCACTCATCCAGAGTTAATCAGCACTTCCCTAGGAAGGTGTGATGCCAACGTTATTAAGTGTGAATAACTATTATTATCGTCGTGGTGGTGCAGAAGCTGTTTTTTTGAGCCAAAATGAGATGTTGCAAGGCTTGGGGTGGAAGGTTGTTCCTTTTGCTATGAAACATGCGAAAAACGAATCTTCTGAACATGATATTCACTTTGTGGATGAAATTGAGTTTGGGAAAAGTTATGGGTTGTATAAAAAAATGCAATTGGCGGCTAAGGTTGTTTATTCTTTAGAAGCAAAGGATAAAATTAGGCAATGCATTCAAGAAACATCCCCAGACATTGCGCATTTACATAATATTTACCACCATATCTCACCTTCAATTTTATCTGGTTTAAAAGATCAGGGCGTACCCGTGGTGATGACACTGCATGACTTAAAGATTGCTTGTCCTGCGTACAAGATGCTTACACATGATGGTGTTTGTGAACGATGCAAGGCTGGCAGTGTATTACCATTGATTCAGAACAAATGTATCAAAGGCTCAAGGGTTTTGAGTGCTTTGATTGCTTTGGAGAGCACGGTGCATAAAGTAATGAAGCT
This sequence comes from Ghiorsea sp., assembly GCA_027019685.1. Taxonomy (GTDB): domain Bacteria; phylum Pseudomonadota; class Zetaproteobacteria; order Mariprofundales; family Mariprofundaceae; genus Ghiorsea. Next base: position 3,225 of record JALUWH010000115.1, read on the forward strand.
TTATCATCATGTGGATCGTTTTATTGTGCCAAGTAAGTTTTATTTGGAAAAATTTGTTGAGTGGGGCTGGGATAGAAGCAAGTTTATTTATATCCCTAATTGCATTGATATTGAACAATTTGAAGCAAATGTAACCCCAGGTGAATCCTTTGTTTTTTTTGGACGGTTATCCGAAGAAAAGGGAATTATGACTCTGCTTGAGGCTGCGAAAATTTCTGGAGTAGCTGTGGATATTGTTGGTGAAGGTGAGTTATCACAGCAAGCGAGGGACTATGCAGGAAAACATGGAGTGAAGGCAGAATTCCATGGTTACCAACAAGGTGAAAACTTGTATGCCTTGATTCGTGCTGCCAGAGCGGTGGTGTTACCATCGGAATGGTATGAGAATGCACCTATTTCTATCCTAGAAGCATATGCGTTAGGCAAGCCAGTGATTGGTGCAGATATTGGCGGTATACCTGAAATGGTGAAGCAAGGAGAGACAGGTATGTTGTTTCCATCGGGAGATAGCCAAAAATTAGCTGATGCGTTACATTCATTTCAAAATCTTACTTCAATACAGTTAGAAGATATGGGCAGACAAGGGAGAGCTTGGGTGGAGACATCATTTTCATCAAAACAGTATCAGGAATCACTTTTGCAGCTTTATTATAGTTTGGGTGTATCAAGTGCCTGATGTTAAACGATTGCGGATTATGGCTGTTGGGTTACGAGGATTTCCCAATATTCAAGGGGGTATTGAGACCCATGCGCAGCATTTATATCCTGAGTTGGTAAAGTTAGGCTGTGATGTTGAGGTGCTTGTGCGGCGACCTTATGTGACCGCAGACAAGTATACATGGGAAGGTGTGCAAATGAAGGCGCTTTGGTCACCAACCTCAACAGGTTTTGAAGCTTTAGCGCATAGTTTTTTAGGTGTCTGTTATGCCATTGTGCGCCGTCCTGATGTGTTGCATATTCATGCGGTTGGACCAGCACTGTTTGTACCTCTAGCACGGTTGTTTGGTTTGAAGGTGGTCATGACACATCATGGTATGGATTATCAACGCCAAAAGTGGGGTAGGTTTGCTAAGGTTATATTGCGATTGGGAGAAAACCTTGGTGTAAAGTATGCACATGCTTGCATCACAGTTTCAAAAAGTATTCAGCAATTCTTAGAGCAGGAATATGGTTCTCATTTGAATATTAGGGCAATTCACAATGGTGTTGAAATACCAAAACCTTGTGAATCTACCAGCATTCTCAACCAGTTTTCTTTAGAGCCGCAAAAATATTTCTTGATGGTGTCTCGATTTGTGCCTGAAAAGCGTCAAGATGATTTGATTGAAGCTTTTTTAGCTTCAAATAAACGAGATAACCGCAAGTTGGTGTTGGTTGGTGATTTTCATAAAGGTTCAAAAGCATATTTAGAGAAAATTCAACAACTTGCAGCGCAGCATCCCCATGTTATTTTGACAGGTTTTCAAACAGGTGATTCGCTTGCATCATTGTATACTCATGCTGAGTGCTTTTTCTTACCTTCTTCTCATGAAGGTTTACCCATTGCGCTATTGGAGGCCTTATCGTATGGGCTTTATCCTGTTGTGAGTGATATACCAGCACATCTTGAAATGGCATTAGAAGATAAGCACTACTTTAAGCTTGGTCAGGTTTCAATGTTAGCCGAGCGTATGAATCAGGTACCTGAAGGTGGGTTCACTGCTCAAACCAAAGCAAATGTGATAGAAAGGGTAAGAAAAGATTTCACTTGGTCTGAAATTGCACAGGAGACCTTAGACTTTATCAAACATAAACCTGAAGCTTAGTATAACAACTGAATTCAGTTGGTTTTGTTGGCAAAACAGTCTGTGATTTTAATACTGGTTTTAGGCTTTTGTACGAATTGTGTTATCGCATCATAAAATGATTGCTCTTGATACGATAGAGAAAAGGCGCGTTTGTTTTTTACAACGGTATGCGGTGTGCCTCGAAGGCTAAAAAAGTTGTTTGTAGATGTTAAAGACTGACAAACACTCGTAGCATGTTTCTGAATATATGCACGCTGTTGATTTGAAGGGTGTTGAGATATACCTAGTCTTCTTAAGTGAACAGGGTCTGTTTGAGATATTCGGATAAATAAAGGTGATTGTATATGGGGGTAAACATATGCACCCATGATACAGTGCCACTGGTCATCAGGGTGTGTTTGCGCACAGCCTTCATCCACTTGAATTTCAAGTGTAGATAGTCTTTTTGTAATATCTTGGTGCATGGTACTGCGTGAAGGAAAAGGTTGGGCATCAAGAATCCAGCTACCATCAACAATACCTTTGACCTTGGTTTTAGGTAGTTGGGATGCAACCCAATCAATATGGTTCATAACACCAATACCACCAGCCGAATTACCAACCAAGATAAGTGTAGATGCCTTGTCTAATCCAGAATGTTTTAAAGATTGAATAACACCGTGAAGAATGCTGCTACCTTGAAATGATAATCCTTTTGAAGCTTGGCTGGCTTTTTGTTTGCCAAGCCAGACATCCATAGAACATTGTGGGATAAAAACTTTGTTCCAAGCAGAAAAGGTTGGGTTGTTCCGCTCATCATCAGAAAGAAGTCCTGTACCACGCATGGCATCCCAACGGTAGAGGGAGCTGGTCATGTTCTTTTTAGTTTGCAATGCTTGTTGGCAGTTTTCTAAAGTGCCACAAGGAACCCCACCGCCTAGCATAATCATCCATTTCTTTTGCGTTGCTTCTGCGTTTATAAAATAAACTGCGGGGCTACCATCCATGCACACAGCTTGTTGATTTACAGTAGTATCTATGACTTGTTTTTCAAGCGTACTTGCTATTGCACTTTGGGTGAAAGCAAGAAATAGTATGAATGTATATATGGGAGTTTTTAACATAAGCATTAAGGGAATAGGTATAGTTTCTGCATCACTTGTGATGGTTTGCCAGTGTTATCGACTTGTTCATAGCTCATGTTAATGTGAATGTTATTTGCGTTCACTCTAAATGTAGATAGAGCAAGCCTATTGTCTGTGATAGTGTTCTTTTGGCTAATAACAAATGGTTTGCTCTTTGCTATGCCAGAGGACTTAAAGAATTGACCAACCACTTCACTTGTAAGGTCTGGCATGACGACTGACCAACCTACAAATACCAACTGATTATTGAAGATGTGCGCTATGGGTTGATAGTTGTCAGTTGCAGAGGTTTGACTCGGTGATATATAGCTCAGTGCTATATTATTTGACCACATGGCCTGCGTAGCATTATATATTTTCATGGCTGCTGTTTTTCGAGGTGCTGAACGATTGTTTTCAGCCCAAGTCGCAACGATGTCACCATGTTTATTCATGGAAATCATGACCCTAGCAAATTTAGCCCCTGTTCCTGCTATAGGTTGGGCTAACCATTGTTGTGGTGTGGCAAGCCAATTGGCATCATTGATATTGAATGTTCTGTAAACAATACCAATATTTCCGTTGGCATCCAGCTCACCGCCCCAGGCGACTACAACGTCACCGTTTTGATTGCTATCAATATCGGGGATACCATTCTCAGCTTTACTTATAACAAGGTGAGTTTGGTTGCTGTCCAATTGTATGATGCTTGATAATAACACGCCAGCGTTTGAGAAGTGTCGTAAATATACATGGCGTACGCCAAGTTCTATGGTATCCCAGACAACTAAAAAATCACCGTTGCTTAAGCTGGCAATCGCAGGGTGCATGGCATCACCTAAAGTATTGTATGCAAAATTCACATCTTGGCTGACAGCAAATGGTGCCACAACTGTATTGCCGAATTCATCATAAACGGCTGTGAAAACCTCATTCCCTCGTAGTGTTTGCCCTAACCACGTGATTGCAAACTGGTTATTACCAAGTTCTATGATGTCTGGATAATTACTTTTATATACGGTGTTTGGAATTTTTATAGCAGCCGTTAGTGGTAAACCAGATGCGTCATAAATACGATACCAAATACCGCCGCCTGACCAAGTGATAACACTTTTTCCTGACGCAAGCGTAGCAATGGTTGCATGGGTTTGGCGCAGTGTACTATTTGCATCAACAGATACTTGCTCGGAAAAGCTTATGTTAGGGTACTTAGTAAAAGTATAAATATATGCACTGCCTACTATGGCAGGTGCACCATGTCCAAAACCCGCACCGATAATCAGGTATTTGCCATCAGCATCAAGACGAGCACCAATGTGTTCGTTTGCGGTTGCAGTGTTAGGCATGATTTTATCTGTCTGTCTCCAAGTGCCTAAGAAAGGTTGATAGTCAAAGCGATAGACAGCACCTGCATCAATTAATCCATTATAATCAGATCGTAAGGTTCCTGAATAAATAATATTACCCGTGATAGATACCCAGCGCCCAAATCTATCATTTACTTGTGCATCGGATGCTAGTAACTGTGCGTGCTGTACCCACTGACCTTGGTTGTTCTTATGAAACACATAAGCACTGCCTGCTTGCAGTGCGGCAGCACCATTCTCACGAGCCCCAACAACAATGACTTGTCCATTGGTATCTACGCTACCACCAAAGAAATTGTTGGCATATCGATCTATTGCGACCAGATGCCCTGTTTCTGCCCATGTGTTATTTTGGCTATTGCGTTCATAAACATAAGCACTTCCTGCTTTGCTATAACCATCTATTGTATCCCAATATGAACCAACTACTGCAACATTTTCTTTAATAGATACAGATGTACCAAAGCGTTGGCCTTTGCTAGGTACAGATGGCGTGAGGGATTGCTGATACAACCATTGCCCAGAAAGCTTGTCTTTAGTGAAAACAAAAGCTTCTCCTACATCGCGTATTGCGCTTTGAGGGTGATGCCAAGCAGAAATAACCATGGTGTTACCATCAATAGCAACACTTTTACCGAATTGCCCATTGAGGTTGGGTATGGGGGCAATGAGTTTTTGTGTAAGCGTCCAAGTATTGGTCAAGCTATCACGGTTAAAGACATAAGCAGCACCTTGATCTTTTTTGTTTATATCGTGGAAAGGCGCACCTACAACTGCAGTATTACCATCAATGGAAAGGCTATGACCGAACTGGTCATTGGCATAAATGTCCATTGCCCATAGTTCACCACTGGCTATCCAGTTGTTAACAGATATTTCATCATAGACATAAACACTACCTGCATTAGCAGATTGGGTAGATGAAAAAGGAGCTGCAATCAATGCATGTTGACCTGAAATAGCAGTGACCCAGCCAAAACCATCACTGGTGGGAGTACCATTAAGTATGCTTGATAACTGAGTTACAGGCGGAGTTACAGGCGGAGTTACAGGCGGAGTTACAGGCGGAGTTACAGGCGGAGTTACAGGCGGAGTTACAGGCGGAGTTACAGGCGGAGTTACAGGTTCGGGATTATTACAGCTTACTAAGGTTAGGGCTAGTATAAAAGAAAAAATTATTAAGCGAATTGGGTTCATAATTATCATCATTAGTTATCGAGTAATCCTATATATTTTTCCATATACCATATCACTCCCACCAACGACAGCCATTTCCCATGTTAGCATCAAATCTATGGTTAAAGCTCCGCTAGAAAAAGCAATATCAGGTCTTCGTTGCTCAAAGGTTACTAATGATGAGGTGCTATCATTAACTTTAAACGCTTTTAAGAGCTTGTTTTTTGGTGAATAGAAGCTGATATATACATCTAGGCTACCATCTAAACTCTTGCCTGAAAAGGCAACAATACTTGTTCCACCTTCAAATATTTTACTTGTGATGCGATTAGCGCCTGCATCTAACTCGCCTGCTAAACGAATCGTGTTTTCCCAAACATTCAACGCACTATTATACTTCTTATAAAATACACTTGCTGTACTCATAGTTGATGCAGTCATATCCATCCATGAAGCTGCAATGTCACCTTTATTGTTTAAGCTGATATGAGGTATTGCTTGAATAGCGTTTGGTACATAATCCAAAAGCCGTTCATCTGCATTGACCCACGGAGAAACATGGATATTGAACTTTCGCAGAGCAATGGGATAAGATGCAGTTATCACATCATAACCCGCCCAAACCACAGCAACATCACCTTTTATATTCATATCTACATCAGGAAAGCCCAGTTCTATTTTTGATGTTGGGTCGAGTACCAGAGAAGGTCGAGTTGACAGCGCTGTGACAGGCGAAGTGCTTTGTGCAATACGGTTGAAACTTTGACCATATATCGCTCTTTTACCTGACTGAAGTACATCCCATACAACAATAAATTCGCCCTTTTTATTCATTGCAACATCAGGATGAATGACTGCATCTGAAACCCAAGGTTGGTTACCTAATGTGACACTTTTTTTAGCAACAAGGGTGTTACCTGCGCTGTCTAATACTGTAATAAATACTTCATGACCAAGATTTGTGCGCTCATGCCAAGTCACGACAAAGCGGTTTGTGCCAGCCGATACAATAGGGTGGCTTGCTGACCCAGTTGGTTTAGAAATGGATAGGCGTGCTAATGTGTTGCCAAGGTTGTCCATAACGAGTGCTTGCGTTCCTTGCTCTTGCCAAACCATGAGAGATGTACCGTTATTCAACATGGCGACAGAAGCATGACCTTGCCCCAATCCAGTTGCATGAAGCTCAAAATCATTTTGCTGAACATTGATTGTTGCCGCATTACTCGTGAGACTAAATAATGATAAAGTAAACACAAATAACAGCAATTGCATAAGAAGCTTGCTTTTGGTCAGCGCATTTAAGCGAGTATTTATCGTGATTAGTAATGGTTTAGATTTCATTTGTTACTCTTGAATACTTATAATTTGGTCTATGCCAACATTGTTCATCAATGTCACTTTACCACTAGGCCAAACAACCTTCAGCGTATCAATTATTGTATTTTGAGCCAAGCCAAAGTGTAGTCTAGCATGGTTTTGAGTATTTTTATGAATCCCAGCATTCTGTTCTCGTTTTTGCGTAATGCCACCTGCTGTAACATAAACAATTGCGCCCACCCCTTCGGCCTGGGATGTCGTGCCATGCAAATCAATCTCCAGCCAATGATTGCCAGTCCCCTGATTATGAAACAATTGCTGAGGGCCTAAGGCTGTAAAAATCTTTTTCCCTTCACCATTACTCACAAATAAATCCAAATAACCATCCTGATCATAATCAACCACTGACACACTATCGCCAATACCTTGTAAACTCCCCTCCGCACCTGCTGCATAAGGAGCTACCGAGAAATTCCCGTTCCCATCATTTAATAAGAGCACATTCGGCTTATTCTGTGCTACACCCGACTCAACAATATACAAATCAACATCCATATCATTATCGAAGTCGCCCGCAACAGAAGAGCGCCCAAATGTTGCTGGAATTGCCGTATCAACAAACTGATTTCCACCTTGATTCATAAACAGTTTGCCAGGCGTAACTACGGGGTTTGCCAGACCGACCGAAGATAAAAGCGATAAGGTGGCTGAATCTGTAACCACGCCATTTACAGACATTTGATAAGAAGTAACCTCCCAAGCCTGAGTTACTGTGTTAAAGCCTATATAGACTCCTGGCGCTGAAAAAGTTGAAACACCTTGATTTCTTATTTTCTGGAAATCCAAAGTAAAATCAAGCAGTGTAGGAGACCATCCAGTAGCGCCAATAAACACATTAGCAACCAACACATCGCCCAATTTAAATAAGGGTAAGCCCAACGACTTAAAACTTAGCGATTTCGTTTGCAACTTCTTATTCGTAATACGAAAACGAAGCTCTGTTGGAGAAATCTGAACCACTTGAGACAGCTTTCTCTCAGGATAAGACGCAACATATATATCCGTATACAAATCATTGTTAAAGTCTGCAAATGTTGTATCTAACACCCCAGACACAACAGGAATATTAAAGCTTTTTGTCACCGCAACCATGGGTAAAGTTTTGACATCAAATATCCTGTGGGGAAAATTATAACCATTAATCACCAAATCCAGAATGCCGTCGTTATTCAGATCTGCAAGCTGCGCAGATTTTTGTGTTTGGTTAGGTAGAGCCATACCCTGTGCTGTTGCCTGAGGAGAAAAGTGACCATATGGATCTTGCATAAACAACTCAGTTGCGGCACCCGCACGGTAAAAGCCCGAGAAAACAAAATCCGTATTCCCATCATGGTTAAAATCTTCTGGCAACGGCGTTCGCCCCCTTCCTAGAGGGTAATCCAGCCCTTTGGCTTGAGCTTGATTTATAAATGAGCCTGCTTGATTCATGAAAACATGGTTGCTTCCAGCACCAGCACCACTTTGTGCTCCAACAAGTTCGACCAAGTCAAGCGTGCCATCTTTATTGAGGTCTGTCCAAACAGCTCCATGCGTATCGGCAGTGGGTACGCCTGCCCAATACTGGGTTATTTTATCGGTAAATGTACCATCACCATTGTTGATATAGAGATTGGGTTGATTGGCATGGTTGCCCATCCATAAGTCTGGTAAACCATCGCCATTGGCATCTCCCCAAGAACCTGCGCCAAAACTAGGCCCTTGATGAAGAATGTTAGCTTGTGTGGAAACGTCGGTAAATGTGAGATTAGGTGATGAAGATGATGAAGATGGTGAAGATGGTGAAGATGGTGAACAAGCTGAAAAAACAAGTAAAAGTAGTAGGTATAAAAATGGTTTCATTTTAAGTTGTTCCTTTTTTGAAAGTCGTGCATGCTCTTTTTACAAGAGAGCATTGGCAAAACAATAAAGTTTAAACTACAGTGTAATTGTCAGAGCAGGTCATGTCTAGTTTTCGGGATGTTGTGTCATGCGAGCCCCGATACTATTATTCAGCAGCTATAAAAAAGAGGTAATTCATGAAGAAGTTTCAATGTGTGTCTATAAGTGATGGATGTTTGTCACCGAATGTTGCAGTGGCAACTGCGCGGGCAGCCGGCATTGGTATTTTAGACTGTGAGTACGTGTCGAACACTAAACAACTGATAGATAATATTGAGGCATTATCAAAAGCTAAGGAAACTGGGCAAGTTGGTTTAAAAATTCATGTGAGCCAAGTAGATCACATTGATGACTGGCTTGGTGCGATGTCAGATGAAGGCTGCATTGTTGCTGTATCGTGGCACGGAACAACATTTGAAGAATTACAATTTTTATTGTTGCACATTTTGAAGCTAAAGCCGCATGCAAGCGTATGGCTTGAAGTTCATGAACTTGCTCAAATGCAACCAGTATTAAGCCTAGATGGCATAGCAGGCATTTTAGCAAAAGGGCACGAGAGTGGTGGCTGGGTTGGTGAAGATGCTGCATTTATTTTAAGTCAAAAACTTATTCGGGAAACATCCTTACCTGTATACATTCAAGGTGGCATTGGCATTCACTCGGCTGCTGCTTGTCGTGCAATTGGTGCTGCGGGAGTGGTTTTAGAAGAGCAGTTGTTTTTAATGCCTGAATCAGGTCTTCATTATATTCGACCAACGGTTGAAGGGTTAAATGGTAAAGAGTGTATGGCTGTGGGGGAACACTTTGGTGCACCATGTCGAATTTTGGATTTACCCCGACTAAAAGCGGCGCAGTCATTGAAAACCTTGCGCGATAGCATTGATATGGATGTGGAGACCTTGGCTGAGGCCAAGACGATTTGGCAAGAAAAAGCTAAGTCTTGCCTAGGCTGGGACCATGAGAATCAAGCCTTGCCCATGGGGCAAGCGATTGCCCTAGCAGCCACATTTGTAGACACATATAAAACCACAGGGCGTTTGATACAAACGATTTTACAACAGAGTAAAACCCAAGTTGATTTGGCAAAACAGAACCATATTATTTGTAAAGAATCACCTTTAGCGCAAGCGCATCAAACAACTTACCCATTTGTGCAAGGACCGATGACACGAGTGAGTGATACACCAGGTTTTGCCAAAGCAGTGGCTGATGGTGGGGCATTGCCATTGATAGCACTTGCCGTACTTAAAGCTGAACAGATTGATGGTATTTTAGCAGAATCAGAAAAGTTGCTACGTGACCAATCTTGGGGTGTTGGGTTGCTTGGTTTTATTGACCAAACACTTTATGAAGCGCAGTTACAAAGTGTGCTTAAACACAAGCCACCTTTTGCCTTGATTGCAGGTGGTAGACCGGATCAGGCCAAGCGGTTGGAAGAGCAAGGCATTAGTACTTATATCCATGCTCCAACGCCTGAATTATTACATATGTTTATTGGACAAGGTGCACGTAAGTTTGTTTTTGAGGGGCGTGAATGTGGTGGGCATGTCGGACCATTATCTAGCTTTGTGCTTTGGGAACAAATGATTGAAGTGTTGCTTGAGGATATGCCTAAAGGCAAGGAAAATGAATTCCAACTTCTTTTTGCAGGTGGTATCCATGATGGATTGTCTGCAACGATGGTCAATGTATTAGCAGCACCATTGGTGGCGCGGGGTGCCAAGGTTGGTGTGTTGATGGGCACTGTGTATTTATTCACTGAAGAGGCGGTGTCACAAGGTTCGATTCTACAAGAGTTTCAAAATCAAGCCATACAATGTGAAAGCACGATTAATTTGGTGACTGGT
>JALUWH010000116.1 GCA_027019685.1 Ghiorsea sp.
TGCAGCGGGTCAAATTAACGTGATTGCTGCTCACGCATTTTCACTGGGCAACCATAAAATTTTGGATGTCTTTCATATTCAAAACAAAGACAAGCAGCCCTTGGTTGAACCTCAAGACTTGGAACGCTTACAATCACGTATTACGGCTATGCTGCAAAATGATGCGCCGCTTGAAGCACCCAAGCAAACAAACATTCGCAGTAATGTATTGATGGAACGCGTACCTGTGCGTGTCCGCACCCTACCGCTTGCTTCGTTTAGTCAAACTGCACTTGAAGTGACTGCTGCAGATAGGCCAGGGCTACTTGCTGCATTAAGCTATGAAATTACCCGTGCAGGTTTCATCATTAATGGCGCATCGATTTCAAGTTTTGGGGAGCGTATTGTCGATGTATTTTTCATTCAAGACCATGGCAAACAATTATCTAGTGAACAAATCAAAAGTTTGAGTAAAACGCTTAAAGAAGTGGCAAGTTTAGAAGCTAAAGACGAATAATATCTTGAATATGCTCAACCTTGGGCGGTAAAAGTTTGATATTGGAAGGTAGAACTACAATCAAATCAAAACGGCACTGATGATTGGTAAATTCAGGGTGTTGCCCCAGCCATGTTTGTGCAGCAGATACCATACGTTGCTGTTTATCCTGATGCATAGCTTCAATGCTTGATATTCGCTGTTGATGTCCTTTCACCTCAACAAAAGCAAGTATATCCGCCAGCGAAGCCACAATATCCAACTCACCCCGCCCCAACCTGCGATTTCTATCCAAAATTAGATAACCCTTCTTTCTTAAGAACTTGACTGCCGCATCTTCGGCAGCCCTACCTTTAATCGTGCTCATCTTTGTTAGCGTGTACTAAGGCATAAACTCGTGAGCGTGAAACATTCAAGTCTTTGGCAACTTGTTTAGCTGATGCCGATGCCGACAAACCACTCGCCAACGCTACAGCCAAAGCCTGCTGAATTATCATATCATCGGCTTCGATTTGTTCCCCTGCACCAATCATCACCACCATTTCTCCCCGACCATCATGCGTTTGAAAGTGAGCTACCACCTCATCCAAAGTACCATGGATAAATTCTTCATACATTTTGGTCAGTTCACGCCCAACCACACATGGTCGATTACCCATATCCACCAAACCTTGCAAGGCTTGTAATGTTTTAAGGATACGTTTAGGTGACTCTAAAAAGACTTGTGTATCTTTGGCTTGTTGTATGCGTTGCAATAAAGCAGACCTTGCCTTGCCCTTGCGTGGTAAAAAGCCCAAATATGTAAAAATATCCGTGGGCAATCCTGAAGCTGCCAATGCAGCAATTGGGCTAGATGCACCGGGAATGGTGACCACATCAAAACCTTCTTTACGCAACAAATGCACAACATGATAACCAGGGTCATTGATTAACGGCGTGCCAGCATCTGAAATCAATGCGACATCTTTCCCTTCAAGCAACAGCCCCATGATTTGTTGAGCAGCTTTATTTTCATTGTGGTCATGGCAAGGTATCAACTTGGTGCTAATACCGTAAAAATCTAATAACTTACGGCTGGTTCGTGTATCTTCACAAGCAATAACATCCACGTTCTTCAAAGTATCTACAGCACGAAACGTTATGTCTTGTAAATTACCTATGGGTGTCGCAACAATAAAAAGTTTACCCCAGTGTTTACCAAATTGTTCTTTATGTTTAGTTTGCGTATCCATGTTAAAATTAGCTTACCCGTTTACCTTAATAACAGCAATCTTAATAAGCACAACCATGCTGACAAGCTGTGGTGGTAAGAGAGCAACAGTGCACCTTGACCAACAAGCCACCCAAGCACAAGCTGAAAAACAAGATATACAAAATGCACAACAAGCAGAAATTGAAGAAATGCAAACCAAGATTGAGCAATTGGTTGAACAAGCGCGTTTAGAAAATCCTGAAACAATGGCTTTGGATGCCTTGTATATGCTTAGCCAAGACCCAAGCATACCCGAATTTAGTCAAGGACAAGCTGCCATAGCCTATGCATCACTTTTATTTGAATTTGAACAACCTGATGCATTTGCTATCAGTGAATCCACCTTACAGCAATGGGCACAACACCCTGATGCCGTAAAACTCCACCTATTATTAGCCCAACATTGGGATATACTGGATAACCATGAAGCCACCATGGATGAGCTCACCGCAGCTTTAAGACAACCCAACATCGACCCTGACACTTTACATGACATCATTGAACTTGGGCAGCCTCTTTTGAGCAGCGTATCTGAAGAATCCAGTATTCAATGGTTACTTGCTTTATCCTTACATGACACTGAACATAAACAGGTATGGCTGCAACAGGCTGCAAAATACGCATCATTGTCACGCGTATTACAAATTCGCCGCTCGGACTACCCCATTCAAGCAGAACAAGCTGATTTTTATCGCTATGTTGCTCGTGAACGTTTAATGGTTGGTGATT
>JALUWH010000117.1 GCA_027019685.1 Ghiorsea sp.
GTCCCCGACCCACGTTTAAAGCCTTTGATTGATATTGTGAACCCACAAGCTGTACAACATGCTGTAGTTGAGTTTGTTGATATTGCAGGTCTTGTTGCAGGTGCTGCAAGTGGTGAAGGACTGGGTAATAAATTTCTAGGTAATATCCGTGAATGCTCAGCTATTGCGCATGTGGTGCGTTGCTTTGATGATGATAACGTGACCCATGTCAACGATGCCGTCAATCCACTTTCAGATATTGAAACCATTGATACTGAGCTCATGCTTAAAGATATGGAAAGCGTCGAAAAAGCCATGGAACGCCAACAAAAACTTTCCCGCTCTGGTGGCAATAAAGATGCAGAGAATGCACTTGCTGCAATGAAAGCAGTACTTACTGAACTGGAAGACGGAACAACTGTACGCCGTCAGAAACATGAAGGCTCAGTCTTGGAAATTATTGAACCCTTAAACCTACTCACAGCAAAACCTGTATTGTACGTAGCCAATGTTGATGATGGCTCATTGCCTGATGGCAATGCTTATGTAGACCAAGTGCGTGCATTTGCCAAAGAAGAAGGCGCAGAAGTTGCTGTAGTCTCTGCACAAATTGAATCTGAACTCATTGAAATGGACGAAGAAGATAAGATGGAATTTTTATCGGATTTGGGTTTAACGGAACCTGGGTTAAATACCGTCATTCGCACAGCATTCAAACTATTAAAGCTTGCAACCTATTTCACTGCTGGTGTTAAAGAAGTACGCGCATGGACCATTCATGTGGGTGATACAGCACCACAGGCTGCAGGTGTGATTCATACTGATTTTGAAAAAGGATTTATCCGTGCTGAAGTGATTGCTTATGATGATTTTGTAAGCTTAGGCGGCGAAGCCAAGTGTAAAGAAGCGGGTAAAATGCGTTTAGAGGGTAAAGAGTACATCGTGAAAGATGGTGATATTCTCCACTTCCGCTTTAACGTTTAAGCTTCACCCTGCTCATCGTTATTCACTTCCACACGATAAGGAACATTTTCCCGTTTCATATAATGCAAACGCGCCAGCACAAAAATGATAGCAAATGAAACTGCTGGCAAAATAAATGATGGTGCAGCAAGGTAAACAGGCAAGAAATAAAGCAGTTTGGTGGCTTGTTTCCATGACTCTTCAGATGTTAGGTGTGCAGCAAAAATCCAAGGCAAAGAACCGACCAGTACCGCGAAAATAAAAAGTACAGGAAACAACACCGCACGCGCATTTTCGTCAACAATAAATTGACCTACCGCAGCTCGACTAAAGATACTTACCATAATAAATATCGCTAACCCAACCAAGCTCAACACAATTGATCCAAACAACCTTTTCATAAAACCCAACTCCTCATCTGACTACGCAGCAAACCTAACCTGCACCTTATAAAACACTAGCATATGATTGCATAAATAAAAAAGCCGCCACTTTCGTGACGGCCTTTCCCTACCTTAAACTTCCAAGAAGAAGTTATACAGAGTAGTACATTTCCATTTCAATAGGATGTGGACGCATACGAATCTGTTGTACATCTTCCATTTTCATGTCGATGTAAGCATCAATCATATCATCATCCATCACACCACCGACTTTCAAGAAGTCACGATCTGCACTTAATGCATCCAAAGCTTGATCTAGGCTAGAGCAAACTGTTGGGATTTTCGCTTCTTCTTCAGGTGACAAGGCATACAAGTTCATATCTGAAGGTTTACCAGGGTCCAATTTGTTTGCAATGCCATCAAGACCTGCCATCAACAAGGCTGTGAATGCCAAATATGGATTTGCAGAGCAATCAGGGAAACGCACTTCAATCCTACGTGCTGGATCAGAACCAACCACTGGGATACGAATTGATGCAGAACGGTTACGGTTTGAATACGCAAGCATTACTGGCGCTTCAAAACCTGGAACCAAACGTTTGTATGAGTTTGTAGACGCATTAGTGAATGCATTCAAAGCGCGCGCATGTTTGATAATGCCACCGATATACCACATCGCTTCCTGAGAAAGGTTAGCATAGTCGCCATCTTTGCCCGCGAACAAGTTTTTACCATCTTTCCAAATGGATTGGTGAACATGCATAGCCGTACCGTTATCATTAAAGATAGGTTTAGGCATGAAAGTAGCTGTTTTACCATGCGCATCAGCTACATTGTGTACGATATACTTGTACCATTGCGCTTTATCCGCTTGTTCAATCAACTCACCAAATTTCATTGCCAATTCACATTGACCTGCTGTAGCCACCTCATGGTGATGACATTCCATATGAATACCAACATCAGACATAACCAAAGACATATCGTTACGCATTTCGTGAAGTGTATCAACTGGTGGTACTGGGAAGTAACCACCTTTTACTTTAGGACGGTGACCAGTGTTTCCGCCTTCATAACTTACATTAGAATTCCAAGCCGCTTCTTCTGAATCAATAGTATACCCACAAGAACCCATTTCATTATTGTAACGCATGCCATCAAATACGAAGAACTCTAGCTCAGGGCCAAAGTACACAGTATCTGCAATACCTGCTGATTTGATATATTTAAGTGCGCGCTGCGCCACTTGGCGAGGACAACGGTTGTAGTCTTCACCACTGATTGGGTCAATCACTTGAGAAACCAATACAAGTGTTGAAGCTTCAAAGAATGGATCGATACGTGCGCTTTCTGGGTCTGGAATCAAAGACATATCTGAGTTGTTGATTTCACACCAGCCTTCAATAGAAGAACCATCAAATGCAAAGCCTTCTACAAAACTATCTTCACTCAACTCATGAATAGGGAATGTTACATGCTGCCATTTACCTTTGGTGTCTGTAAAACGTACATCCACAAATTCGCAGTCATTTTCTTCAATAAGGTCAAAGACCTTTTTTATTGCATCGCTCACATCTCTCTCCTTATTTACCTGCTGTTTTAGATAAAAAAACAGGGCGGTTACCCTCTATATTTGCATGAAGGCTAATCTTTACATAAAGCCAAAGCCTACGCAATGACAAATCATCAACTATTCAAGCAATAAACCTTCAAGTAAACCAGAATCCACTGAGATTAAAGCATCATAGTTCCAACGTTCAAATAACACATCTATAATTGCAACACCTGCAATAATAACATCTTCACGCCCTTTCTCTAAGGCAGGGATAGCCAAGCGTTCTTGATTGCTCATATTTAATAATTGGTCACGCAAATGATTAAATCTACTTCTGGTCATCACATAGCCATCAATTTGCTCAGCCTTATACGTTTGCATATCTTGGGCAATAGCAGCCAGAGTTGTTACTGTGCCAGCCGTGCCAACCAAATATTGTGGCCGTGCAGCACCCTTACCCCAAAAGCTTTCTAGCTTCCCAAGAAAAGGAGTCACAGCTTGCTTCATCTGCCCATAAGTTTGTTCAACAGGTTGTTGTTGAGCCCATTGTTCAGTCAATCGAACCACACCAAGTTTTAAGCTGTAGCTATCTCTAGCTTGTCCTTGAAAGACGCGAGTAAACTCAGTGCTCCCCCCACCAATATCAAACAAACACATCTCATCACCAACTTCACTTGGCAAACCAAGCCTAGCGCCTGCCAATGCCAACTTCGCTTCCTGTTCACCTGAAATCACTTGAATACATAGACCAAGCTTTGTTTCAACTTCTGCCACAAACATTGAACCATTACTCGCTTCACGAATCGCTGCCGTAGCCACTGCATAAATATCTGCCGCTACAATGTCGTACTGTTGACATACATCTGTCATTGATGAAAAAACAAGTAATGCACGTTGCATACCCGCATCACTTAACATGCCTGTTCCTTGTAGCCCTTCGCCTAAACGGGCTATTTTGTGTTCATAATGTATGCGCTGAATAATGGTGTTTGTATCAACTTCAGCAATCAATAAGCGAATGGTATTGGAGCCAATATCCAATACTGCTTTGGTCTTAAATGACATCCGTTACCGTATCACGATGTGCCTTGCTCAACTTTACATAATGTTTTGCTGATTGTATTAGAAAGTCTTTCTCTTCATCCGTTAATTCGCGGCGCTCACGGGCAGGGCTACCAGCATACAAATAACCACCTTTGAGCACTTTGCCTTCTGGAACAAGTGAGCCCGCAGCCAAAAAACAGCCTTCTTCCAATACCGCATGATCCATGACAATAGAACCCATACCAACCAAACATAAGTTTTGTACTTCACAGCCATGTAACAACACTTTATGCCCTACTGTGACATCATTACCCACCACACAAGGTGCATCACCACTATTATGAATCACTGTATGGTCTTGAATATTTGTACGTTCACCAATGGTGATACTATTCACATCACCACGCAACACAGATTGATACCAAATCGAAGTATCTGCGCCTAGTTTTACCCGACCAATCACATCTACATTGGGTGCCAACCAAGCTGTGGCATCAATGTCTGGTGTATAATCGAGATACGAACGAATCATTCTTATTTTACTTCTATCACTTCTACTTTTTCTTTGGGTTTACGGGCTTGACCATCCACATCATCAATACGTGCACAACGACCATTAATTGCAGAGCCTTCTTCCAGCATAATGACTTTATACTCCACATCGCCGTTAAGTACACCCTTCACACCAATCTTTAAACTGTGACTAGCACAAACATTTCCATTGATATCACCATGCAAAACCAAGTTAGGAACATTCACTTCACCCTTGATAAAGGCACCTTCGCTAACAATCAATGTACCATCTTTTTCAGACTGAATATTACCTTCAAAACGTCCATCGATGCGCACTGCACCTTCAAAAGATAAATTTCCTGTAAACACAGAATGTACACCAATCAGTGTATCAATATGTTGTGCTTCTTTCATTGGTTTCACCTGCTTTTGTTCTTTTTTACTAAACATACCCTACATCCCTTGAATCGGTATTGCTTGTTTCAACACTTCTTTCTTACGATAATTGTAAATGACAAGCTCAAGCTTAGTCGGCTTCCACATTTCCTTCCACTCAATTTTTTTATCCAACACAGCATGTGATTCAAATCGGTAACGCTCAGCATCGTCAAACAATGCCTGCCTATGCCCCTGCTCATCCAAGGCAAATATTTGATAAGTACCTGTCAAATAACGCGGATAGCTACCGCCTTTCACAAACAAAGCTTGCCATAAAAGCAAGCCATCACCCTGCCAGTCAGCCTTATGCGCAAGAATTTGAATTCCCTTGCCCTTGCGCTCTTCCAAAATGCTTTTAAACATCTGCAGCTCTTTGGTAAGCCCAAGCACTTCCCGTTCTTGCACTCCTATTTGTTCTTGCGAACTATCAAGTTGCTCATCTTTTAACGCATTTACCGTATTCGCATCGGCAAGCTTCCTCTGCAGCTCTTGATTTTGCCGCTTCAACTTTAAATTTTCTGGAATCATTTCTTTGATACTATGAAAAGGTGCAAACCACGCACCAAGTGCAAACGGCACAACCATCAACAATGCCAAAAAAAGCAACACTGTAATACTGCGCACATAAAAGTTTCGCGCAGGTTTACCACCATGCGCATCCATGACAACAACTTGTCTTGATTTAAACCAAAATGACATCAGCTCATAAACCGTTAAGGCCAACTGGCATTGACTGCCAACCCCATAGTCTCATCCATGCCAAACATTACATTAGCATTTTGAATCGCTTGCCCTGATGCACCTTTCAACAAGTTATCAATGCAGCTCACGACCACAGCTTCTGTTTCACTCAACACTGCCACACCAATTTCACACCTATTACTCCCCTTCACTGCACCTGTAGAAGGCATTAAACCCAAAGGAAGCACGCGAACGAACGGTTCATTCTTATAAGTATCAGATAAAATACTGTGCCACTGCTCACTATTTTTGCCTGATAAATGAATGGTACTCAACATACCTCTTGTCATAGGAATAATATGTGGCACAAAACGAACATGCACATCTTGCCCAGAATAAGCTTTAGACCACTCTTCCATTTCCCAAGCATGCCTATGTTTGGGTAAACCATACGCAGCCAAACTTTCATTGATTTCACAATACAATAAACCTGTTTTGGCGGCACGCCCCGCACCTGATGTGCCAGACTTGGCATCAATAATAATCGATTGTGTATCAATAATATTTGCCTTGAGCAACGGCAACAATGGCAGCAATACAGATGTGGGATAACAGCCAGGGTTTGCCACAAGTTTTGTTTGAGCCACATCTTTCCTTGCATGTTCGGTTAAACCATAAACACAGTCACTTAATAATTCAGGATAGGGATGAGGTAGACCATAAGCTTGTTCGTAGTTATTCGTATCAGGGTGCCTAAAGTCAGCACTTAAATCGACAACCTTTTTACCAGCATCCAATGCTTTTTTAACACTACTTGCTGCTGCTGCATGCGGAAGCGCTGTAAACACAAGTTGCACTTCATCAGGAATAATATCGTCTGCTTTAGCCAAGGTCATGGTCGCACTTTGACTTACAATACCAGGTAACACTTCCGATACCTTTTTCCCAGCTTGGCTAAAAGCTGCCAAATGTTTAATCTCAAATTCAGGGTGTGCATCCAGTAAACGGATAAGTTCAGCCCCCGTGTAACCTGTTGCACCAAGAATGGCTACTGCAATGCTCATCCTACCCTCCTTAATCTACCAGCAGGGCAAACTTAACACGCCCTTTTATAAATATCACTACCCAACAAACATACGAAAAAGCAAAAAAAAGGGAGAGCAAATGCTCTCCCTTGAATCTTGAACCAAAAACGAATTAACGTTTTGAGAACTGCGGTGCGCGACGTGCTTTTTTCAAGCCGTACTTCTTACGTTCTACAACACGCGCATCACGTGTTAGGTAACCTTTTTCTTTAAGTTGAGGGCGAAGACCACCATCATACTCAAGCAATGCACGAGCAATACCATGACGAATCGCACCAGCTTGACCAGAAACACCGCCGCCCTGAACATTCACACGAATATCCAAACGGTCAGTAAGACCAACAAGTGCTAGTGGGCGCAAGGCTTCTTGGCGAATGATTTCGATTGGGAAATAGTTTTCCATATCGCGACCATTGATGCTAATTTGACCACTGCCTGCTTTAATCATTACACGAGCAATACTGCGCTTGCGTCGTCCTGTTCCACGGTACATATCATCTGCCATTGTCTTTACCTATTCTTCCAATAATTCTTTTAGTTAATTGCTAACGCTTGTGGCGCTTGCGCTGTGTGCGGGTGTTCAGAACCAGCATATACTTTCAATTTAAGAAGCTGCTTACGACCCAATGGACCTTTAGGCATCATTCCTTTAATTGCTAGCTCAAGGATACGTTCTGGAAAACGTTCACGTTGTTTTTCCAAAGAAATCGTATGTAAACCACCAGCAAAACGGCTGTGACGGTAATACATTTTTTGCATTTCTTTGTTACCCGTAACTTTCACTTTCTCAGCGTTGATGATGATGACATGGTCACCACAATCTGCATGAGGGGTATACATAGGGTTATGTTTACCACGCAAAATGCGAGCAACTTCAGTAGATAGACGACCAAGAATCATATCCTCAGCATCTACGATATACCATTTACGTTCAATATCGCCAGGGCGAACAGTCCAAGTAGACATGTTTGACACTCCAAAAATCCAATCAAAACCGACTGAAAAAACTTCTCTCCAAATTCCACAGGGCTTCTCGCCTTACTGTCGAACGGGTCGCGCATTGTAGGAAACCGTTTCATAATGTCAAACACCTTTATGCAAGTTGTTTACCTACAAGCTTACTTCACCTCACTTAGGTTGGTGATTTTTATTTTTGATAGTAAGCTGCGCCACCTTATTATATATTAATACAGCATATCCACAAAGGAGAAACATATGACACAAGATGAAATGAAAGAAGAAGTTGCAAAGGCAGCACTCGCTTATGTTGTTAAAGACTCTATTGTTGGTGTAGGCACTGGTTCAACAGCCAATAAATTTATTGATGCACTTGCAACCATGAAAGCCGATATTAAAGGCACAGTGGCAAGTTCTGAAGCTACCGCAGAACGTTTGCGCGGGCATGGTATCCCTGTATTTGAGCTCAACGATGCACTTAGCCAAGTCAGCAAGCTATCTGTATATATAGATGGTGCTGATGAATTTGACCCGCAAAAGAACCTCACCAAAGGCGGCGGTGGCGCATTAACCCGCGAGAAAATCGTAGCTGCAGGCTCTGAAAAGTTTGTATGTATTGTAGATGAAAGCAAGCAAGTTGATTATCTTGGTGCATTCCCCTTACCCATTGAAGTCATTCCTATGGCGGAAACATTGGTGATGTCTATTGCTAATAACCTTGGCGGCAAAGCACAGGTTCGTGAAGGTTTCACAACAGATAACGGCAATATCATTATTGATGTCAATGGTTTAACCATTAAAAATGCACGCCAGCTTGAAGATGATTTAAATCAAGTGCCCGGTGTGGTCACCAATGGTGTTTTCTCCCATCAAGGTGCCGATGTTATTCTTATGGCAACCCCTCAAGGCGTTAAAACAATTCTTTAAAAAATACATTCACTCTGCAAACATTGCTAGGGAAGCTTATCATACCTATGTTGTTTAATAGGTATGATATGGGTATTCATCGGTGTAATGTCATTTCATTGGGCACATTTCCATTTAAAATTATCTCACACTGACAAAAAACGGAACTTGTCAACACTAGGCTTTTAACCTACCATGACACTGAGCTTTGTTCTTGCTCACATAGTCTGGAGGGATTTAATGATGAGAACGACAGTGTGAGCATTACCCTTATAGTCTCAATTATATTAAGACTTATCGCATTCGTTTGGTCTATCAGTTTGATGCGCCAACTCAAAGATAGGCGTATCATGTTCTTATCTGGCATGTTTGCTCTCATGGCGCTGAGGCAAATCCTCGCACTACCCCTTGAAAGTGAATCTTGGGCAATTGAGTGGTATGACGTTAAAGAGTTACCTGGTCTAGCGGTTAGTCTTCTTGCGTTCTTTGCCCTCTACTACCTCAAAAACATCATCGTCGAACACCAGCAAGCAGTAATAGAGCAACATAAAAGCGAAAATAGATTTCATAACCTCGTAGAACAATCACCTTTCAGCACACAACTCATGCAAACCAATGGCACTATCATCCAAGTCAATAAAGCGTGGGAAAAACTTTGGGGCATTAAGCTTGATGCGTTAAATGGATACAATATCCTTCAAGACCAGCAGCTTAAAGACAAGGGCATCATGCCCTACATCGAACGTGGTTTTGCAGGCGAAGTATTATCTATCCCTGTTATCAACTTCAACCCTGAAGAGGTACCAAATGTAAAAGCACCTGCCAGTCATAAATTTGTGCGCGCCCACATTTACCCTTTAAGAAATACTTCTGGTGAGGTTTACCAAGTCGTTTTGTTTCATGAGGATGTTACAGAAGGTTACTTGCAAAACTTATTTCAAGTCGGGCAAAACAAAATTCTTAAACAAATTGCCGACCCTGACATTCCCCTTGCTGATGTACTTACAGATCTCGTGCTCTTTATTGAGGAACTATCTCCCAATATGTTTGGCTCTATCTTGCTCTTGGATGAAAGTGGCAAACACTTGCTTGATACCGCTGGACCAAGCCTTTCTACGTCATACCGTGATACGATTGACGGGCTTGAAATTGGTCCTGATGTTGGCTCATGTGGCACAGCTGCATACACGGGAAAACGCGTTATAGTATCCAATATCGCCACTGACCCTCTTTGGGCCAACTTTAAAGAATTGGCATCCGAATATGGGTTGTGCGCATGTTGGTCTCAACCTATTTATGACAGCGCAGGGAAAGTTCTTGGCACATTTGCCATGTATTATCAAAAACCTCATGAACCTCAAGCATTGGATATTCGTCTTATTTCTGATGCAGCTCAACTTGCAGCCCATGCAATTTTGCACAAACAATCCATGCAAGAGATTATTAAATCGCAAGCCATGCTTGTAGAGGCTCAGCGCTTATCCAAAGTTGGTAACTGGGAACTTGATTTAATCGGTGACAAATTGCTATGGTCCGATGAAATTTATCGTATTTTTGAAATCGATAAAAATACTTTTGATGCCTCATACGAGGCTTTCCTTAATGCCATACACCCCGATGACCGTGATGAAGTCAATCAGGCATATACAGAATCATTAGAAAACAAGCTTCCATATGAAATAACCCATCGCTTATTAATGCCTGATGGTCGCATCAAACATGTGACCGAGCGATGTGAAACCACCTTTAGTAAGAATGGAAAACCATTGCGCTCAAGCGGCACTGTGCAAAATATTACCAAACTTGTTGAAGCACAGAATGAGAAAGAAGTGACCATTTCAAAAATGGAACATGTACAACGTTTAGAGAGTTTAGGTGTGCTCGCGGGTGGTATTGCCCATGACTTCAACAATATTTTAACAGCAATCATGGGCAATGCAGGTTTGGCTGGCAGTAAGCTACCAGAAACTTCACCCGTACATGATTATATTGAACATATCACCCAAGCCAGTCAAAAAGCAGCTGATTTATGCAAACAAATGTTGGCTTATTCGGGCAAAGGTAAGTTTATCATTAAACCCGTACTTTTAAGTGAAATCGTAGAAGATATGAGCCAACTTCTTCAAGTTACCATTGCAAAGAATATTGTGCTTCGCCTTAACCTAAGCAAACAAACACCTGCTGTAGATGCCGACATCACTCAAATGCAGCAAATTATTATGAATTTAGTGATTAATGCTTCTGAAGCTATTGGTGAAAACAGTGGTGCTATTTCAGTTTCTACAGGTGTGATGCGTGTAGACGCGCAGTATTTGTCTTCCACCTTTGTTGATGAAAATCTTGAAGAAGGTCAATATGTTTACCTTGAAGTATCTGATACAGGGTGTGGTATGAGCCCAGAAGTTCAGTCCAAAATATTCGAGCCTTTCTTTACCACCAAGTTTACAGGGCGCGGGCTTGGTATGGCGGCCATCTTAGGCATTGTACGTGGGCATGGTGGAGCTATCAAAACATACAGTGAAGAGGGTAAAGGTAGTTCATTCAAAGTGCTGTTTCCTTGCTCAAAACACACACCTATTTCCTTAAAACCTCACCACGAACCAAAGCCCCATTGGCATGGGCATGGCTGTGTATTGGTCGTAGATGATGAAGATACAATTCGAGAAGTTGCCTCATCCATGTTAAAAGACATAGGGCTAAAATCCCTCACGGCGGCAGATGGTGTTGAGGGTATTGAGATATTCCAACAGCATCACCAAGACATCAGTGTTGTTTTACTAGATATGACCATGCCACGCATGGGTGGTGAAGATACATTTACAGAGCTTTGTCGCATAGACCCCAATGTTAAAGTTATTTTAAGCTCAGGTTATAATGAACAAGATGCCACCAACCGCTTTGCTGGCAAAGGTTTAGCAGGCTTCTTACAAAAGCCATATACACCCCAACAACTCTCTGAAAAGCTTGCTAACATTTTTGACAAGACCTAAGCCATATACTTCGGTTAGTATTGCCACATGAATGTTTCCGACTTTGATTTTAAACTCCCCGAAAGTTTGATTGCCAAACAACCTTTGAACCAACGCGATGCTTCACGTTTGTTATCCATACAAAAAAACAGCTTTGATGACTTACATATCCCAGATCTTGTAAGTTTGGTTCAAAAAGGCGATATATGGGTGGTCAATGACACCAAAGTGATTCCTGCTCGGTTGATGGGTAAAAAGGAAAGCGGTGGCAAGGTAGAAGTGTTATTGCTTGAACCATTGGGGCAAGCCAATGTTTGGGCAGCATGGGGTAAAAGCAACAAACCCTTACATGAAGGTCAAATGATTCACTTCTCTGAATCTTTTTCAGGGGAAATCACCAAACGCCATGGTAAAAATATTGAAATCAGACTTATCGCCGATGATGTGGGTCATGCCATTGAGCAACATGGGCATATGCCTCTGCCCCCTTATATCAATCGCCCTGACTCTGAAGAAGACAAACAACGCTATCAAACAGTATTCGCCCAACATAAAGGTGCAGTCGCAGCGCCCACCGCAGGGCTTCATCTAACCCCTGAACTTATGGCTAAAATGGAAGATGCAGGAGCAACATTTGTTCATATTACTTTGCATGTTGGTCCAGGTACATTCCAGCCTATTCAAGTAGACAACACCGATGAACATGTGATGCACGAAGAAGCATATATTATTTCAGATGAAGCAGCCAAAACCATCAATCAAGCTAAGTCTAATGGTAAACGTATTGTTGCCGTAGGCACGACCAGCTTGCGTACTTTAGAAGCTGCAGGACAAAGTGGTATATTGCAATCAGGCAATAATCGAACTGACATTTTTATCACACCAGGCTATACATTTAAAATGGTAGATGCCTTGCTCACCAATTTTCACTTACCCAAATCAACCTTGCTTATGCTTGTATCTGCACTTGCAGGGCAAACTCGCATCAAGCAAGCTTATCAACATGCCATTGAGAGCAAGTATCGCTTTTATTCCTATGGTGATGCCATGTTTATTCCAAGCTTCTTTACTCAAGACCTAACTTCCTAGAATAAATAAAGATGGGGTTGATATTTACCCATCTTGAGCTCAGGACAAAAAACAATCTGACCAATATTTAAAAGAGCTGGAATCCTGCTTTATACACCTAACATGGGCATTGGCGGTATAACATCAATTCAAAAATTGGCGTTAGCTGCTTAACAACTCTCTACTTTTAACTGATGTTATAAATGGGGGGATTACCACACCTATAACCAGAATCAATGGAGCCATTGATTTATGACCCCATTGATTTACTAAAATGCGTAATGAATACAAGCCTTCACCCTTTTCGGAGACACTGCCTATAAACCACCCCTTACCAATCTGACGGAAGCTGGCAAACCGAGCCCAGAGCCTCCCACGACTGCGCCATCAATATTATCAACGCGCCATGGGATACCATTGGTCACTTGCGCCGTTGACGACCAATAAACATACCCAGCGGTTGTAGGGCTACTCCCACTATTGGGGAACATCGTTGTATTGATAGCGGGCTTATAGCAAATGGGTGCCGCCAGTGAGGCAATCTCTTTAATATTGGGCACACGCCAATCGGTGTATCCTGCAAAAGGGCTACCATCCTTGGCGAGTGCTGCTCCCCAAGTCATGAGTGTTGGTATGCCAGAGCATGTGCTTCCAGTAAAGGTTTGCCCTTCAGCGCATTGTTTCCACATTAAGGTGGTCTTTTTATCGGTCACGGTGCCATCGTTATGATCTGTGTAGCGACTATCCGACCATTCATTGAGCATGTTTTCATAACATGAGGTTAATCTTCCCGATATAGGTGCGCCAGATGCCGTCGATGCACCAGATACCAACCTAGTCCTAAATGGCGTAAAAACAACACTACCACCACCAATGCCATAAGGATCCGCATACCTGATAGGTCCTTCCGCGCCGTCATAGAAAGACAACACAGTGATGTCAAATTCACCGTTAAACGGGTTAACCGCAGGCGTTGCCGACCAATAAGCCT
>JALUWH010000118.1 GCA_027019685.1 Ghiorsea sp.
CATATTCCTTTGGTGCATTATTTCCGCTTTGGCAAAGGGAAAGTGGCACAAATTCGTCGTGAAAAAGCATTTGCTGAAGAGTCGCGCAAACGCTCTGAAACGCGTGACGCACGTATTGCGAAAGAGCAGGCTGAAAAAGAAGAAAAGCGTCGCATTGCCAAAGAGAAAAAAGAAGCAAGAGCTAAGGCATTGGCAGAAAAACAAGCCCAAGAAGCTGCTGAGGGTGAAACCAAAAAACCTGAGGCTGAATCATGATTTTCTTAAGTTCACCCCATCAACATAGTGGCAATAGCATACAGTTAACTATGTTTTCGGTCATCATTGCTTTGATTCCAGCAGCTATGGTCAGTGTGTACTTGTATGGTTGGCTGGCAGTGTTTTTACTGACCACTTGTATTGGCATCAGCCTACTCACTGAATATGTAGTACTGCGTATGATGAAGCGGGATACAGCAAGGCTATGGGATGGTTCTGCAGCATTAACAGGTTTATTCCTAGCATTGGTATTGCCTGCGGCAGTGCCATGGTGGATTGCTGTGTTTGCTTCTGTGTTTGCCATCCTTTTGGGTAAACAATTGTATGGTGGTTTGGGTTATAATTTATTTAACCCTGCATTGGCTGCGCGTGTGGTATTATTGATTTCATTCCCTCTGTATATGACCTCATGGTTGATACCCATGCATATGGGCGCAGGGCTTGATATGTATGACTTCAGCAACAGCCTATCCTTTTTCTTTTTAGGGCCTGATGCGGTTAAACAAACATGGGATGCCATCACCATGGCAACACCATTAGGGCATGTAAAAACAGAGCTTACCCAAGGCATTACTGTGGGTGAAGCTTTAGCCAATTATCAGTATTCCACACTCAATGCTTTTATTGGTAGGGAAGCAGGTAGTTTGGGTGAGGGTAGTGCTTTGGCGTTGTTGATGGGTGGCATTTGGCTGATGGCAAGACACACCATTTCTTGGCATATTCCTGTGTCTTATTTGTTAACAGTGGCTGTGTTTGCAAGTATTTTTAACCTAATTAACCCTGATATTTATGCGCCGCCATTGTTTCACTTGTTAGCTGGTGGTTTGATTTTGTGCGCATTTTTCATGGCAACAGACCCCGTATCTTCACCGTCTTCGGGCATAGGTAAAATTGTGTTTGGTGTGGGCTGTGGTTTGCTTACATGGGTGATTCGTACGTTTGGTAACTACCCTGAAGGTGCGATGTTTGCCGTGGTTCTTATGAACTGTGCCACGCCATTGATTGAT
Source organism: Ghiorsea sp. (assembly GCA_027019685.1). Lineage (GTDB taxonomy): Bacteria > Pseudomonadota > Zetaproteobacteria > Mariprofundales > Mariprofundaceae > Ghiorsea. The sequence continues at coordinate 1,263 of JALUWH010000118.1, forward strand.
TATTACGTTAGACCTCGTGTGTATGGTCATCAACGCGGTGAGAAATCATGATAAAATTGGATAAAACACAGCAACGCATGGTGCTAGCATTATTTATGGTCGGGCTGATTGCGGCATCATTACTGGCAGTCGCAGACCAAATCACGCAAGAACCCATTGCAGCAGCACAACGGGAAGCATTGCATAAAGGTTTGGTACAAGTCTTGCCTGAGCATGAGAACGACCCATTGCACGATGCATTTGTATATCAGCTTTCAGATACTAAACAGCTTCAGGTCTTTCCTGCGCGTGATAAACGTGGTCGTGTGATTGGATATGCGTGGGAACAAATTGCTCCCGATGGTTATTCAGGCACGATTCGTATTTTGATGGGCATTCGTGTTGCGGGTGAAATTGTAGCGATTCGTATTACCGACCATAAAGAAACACCTGGTTTGGGTGATGGTATTACCAAAAACACAGCATGGCTAAAAAGTTTTGTCAGCAAGACATTGGATAATGCTAAATGGAAAGTGAAAAAAGATGGTGGTGATTTTGACCAGTTTACAGGGGCAACCATTAGCCCTCGTGCTGTGGTCAAAGCTGTGCACAACGGATTAACCATGTACAAAAAAAGTCGTCGAGGTTTTTACAAAGCATACAAAGCCAACCAAAAGAAAAAAGAAGATAAACAGTTGGTAGAGCAAAAAACTGGAGGTTCATCGTGAATACATCATCATCCAGTACAGAGATAAGCAAACAAGAGATATTTCAGGATGGTTTTTGGTATAATAATGCCATTTTTGCGCAGTTATTGGGTATGTGCCCTTTGCTTGGGGTAACGACTTCGGCAGAGAATGGTTTTTGGATGGGTTTGGCAACATTGTTGGTGCTGATTGGTTCTAATTTAATCGTATCATTGGTTCGAGACTTTATTCCAAGTGAAGTGCGTATTCCTGCTTATATTGTGATTATTGCATCTTTGGTGACAGTGGTTGAATTGGTGATGAATGCTTGGATGCATGAGATGTATTTAATTTTAGGGCTATTTATTCCCTTGATTGTGGTGAACTGTGCAATTTTGGGCAGAGCGGAAGCTTTTGCCAGTAAAAATAGCGTGTCGGATTCATTGGTTGATGCTTTGGGCATGGGTTTCGGTTTTACGTTTGCGTTATTACTTTTGGGTAGCGTTCGTGAATTGCTCGGGCAGGGTCAATGGTTTGGCTTTGATGTGTTTGGCGCGGATTACCCTGATGTATTGGTCTTTATTTTGCCACCGGGTGCATTTATTGCGCTTGGTTTTATTTTGGCAGGTGTAAATCTCATCAATATGCGTATGCAAAAGAAAAAAGAAGCAGCCAAACAAGCTGATTTGGCTGCGGAAGTTGAGCAAGTCTCAGAAGTTGATGCCCAAGGAAAAACGACAGCAACTTAATGCTAAATATTCGTAACCTATCCTTATCTATTCCTGTATCTGGGCAGCATATTTTAGCTGTTTCCAATGTATCTTTGACACTAGAAGCAGGCAAAGTTTTGGCTTTGGTGGGGGAGTCGGGCTGCGGTAAAAGTTTGACGGCGCAAAGCCTGCTGCGATTGGGTGAGTTTCAAGGTGTAAACAAAGAATCAGGTGATATTTTGCTTCATGGCAAAAGCTTGTTTGATGTATCGTCAGAGGAACTACGCAAGATTCGTGGCGGTGTTATTTCCATGGTTTTCCAAGAGCCAATGACAGCGTTAAACCCTGTGTTTTCTATTGGCAGTCAAATCTTAGAAGTGATTCATTTGCATACCGAGCTAGATAAAGATGCAGCAGTGCAAAGAGTATTGGCTTTGTTGGCGAATGTTGGTTTGCAAGATGGTGAGCAGCTCATGCGGCAATATCCAGATTCACTTTCAGGTGGCATGCGTCAACGTATTTTGATTGCCATGGCAATGGCAGGTGAGCCTGAATTTATCATTGCTGATGAGCCAACCACGGCTTTGGATGTGTCGGTGCAAAAGCGCATTATTGCTTTGTTGCGCAATCTGCAACGCGAAAAGGGACTGGGCATGTTATTGGTCACCCATGATTTTGGGCTGGTAGCTGAAATGGCGGATGAAGTAGCTGTGATGTATGCGGGTGAAATTGTTGAGCAAGCATCCGTGATGGATATTTTTGATAAACCATCTCACCCTTATACCCAAGCCTTGATGAAATGCCGCCCTGAATATACCAAAGATGGTCAGTTAGCTGTGATTCCTGGCAATGTGCCAAGCCCTGGTGATTGGGCGCAGGGCTGCCGTTTTGCACCGCGTTGCAATCAAGCCAATCAGGCTTGTTCTGCGGCACCTGTTAGCCTTGATGCTTGGCATAGTGGGGCACATCAAGCGCGTTGTATTCGGGTTGATGAATCATGAGTGTGTTAAGTGTTTCGCATATTCGCAAAGTCTTTAAGGGCGGTGGATTTTTTGCTAGTGGTGCGGAAAAGGTTGCCGTCAATGATTTAAGCTTTGATTTGGCTAGGGGTGAAACATTGGCAATCGTGGGTGAATCAGGCAGTGGTAAGTCAACAACTGCACGATTAGCTATGCGTTTATTGGATGCCGATGCTGGGCAAGTGATGTGGGCAGGCGAAGATGTGAGCACTCTTTCGGGCAAAGCTTTACGCAAAAAACGTAAACACTTGCAGATGGTGTTTCAAGATCCCTTTGCATCGCTAAACCCTAAAATGAAAATCGTGGATACAGTGGCAGAAGGTTTACGTGTTCACCAGCCTCATTTAAGCAGTGCAGAGCGCAGGCTTAAAGTCGCTGAAACATTGCAATTATGCGGTTTGGGTGAACAAGCTTTGGATAGGTACCCACACCAATTTTCAGGGGGGCAACGGCAACGTATTGGCATTGCTAGAGCATTGATTGTGGAGCCAGAAGTGTTGGTATTGGATGAGCCTGTATCTGCTTTGGATGTGTCGGTGCAAGCCCAAATTTTGAACCTGTTAAAAGAGCTACAACAAGAAAAAGGCTTGGCATATTTGTTTATTTCGCATGATTTATCGGTGGTGCAACATATTGCCAATCGGGTGATGGTGATGTTTGCAGGTTATGTGGTGGAAGAAGGTGCGATTGAAGATGTGTTTAAACATCCCAAACATCCTTACACTAAATCACTATTGGATGCCAAACCCATTAGTCACCCTAGCCAGCGCAATGATGAAGATGTGCTGGCTTTGGATGAAGGTGTTGCCAGCGAGGGCTGCGCTTTCGCTTTGCGTTGCCCGATAGCGAAAGATGAATGCAAGTCCTTTGATATGCGGATGAAGGATAGGGTTGCATGTCTATTCCCACTGTAACACTGCGTCATACTCGCGCCACCCCAGGGTGTACTCTCTGCCTTCGGCATTCACCTTAAGGCGGGTATCTGGTGCTTTTGAGTTGAGTTTTTTCTCTTCATTTCTTTGCCAACAAAGAAACGAAGCATAAATCCGCAGGACAGCGGGTTTAGGCGCACTTTAGTGCGGGGCTTGCCCTGAGAGGCATGGATGCCTCGAATCAAAGAAATTGCCCTTTAAAAGCTGCTTATTTCCAATATATCAGTCCAAAGCGGGCGCAAAATAAGAGAATTTTGCTTTATCCCTTATTTGGACAGCTATATTGGCGCAGCTTAACAAAGGGAAGGCGTGGGAACCTGTTTACACACATAATTCGTCATACCCGCGTAGGCGGGTATCCATGTGTGCTTGTGGAGCTTGTAGTTGATGGATTCCCTCCTTAAGGTGAATGCCGAAGGCAGAGAGTACACCCTGGGGTGGCGAGGGAATGACAAAGGGAGTGTTGAAGTGGAAGTAGCATCTTTAATTAAACGTGTAGCACGAGGTAAACATGGCTCTGAGCATTTGAGCCAAGATGAAGCGCGTTTTGTATTTTCTGAACTATTGAATCCACAAGTTGATGAATTGCAATTGGGCGCATTTCTGATTGCCCAACGTATGAAAGGCGAAGTATCAGAAGAGCTTGCAGGTTTTGTGCAAGCTGCACGCGAACATATTTCTCATTTCGATGTCATCAAAGCCCCCGAAGGTGCGGTAGATTTGCCATGCTATGCAGGCAAACGCAGGGCTGCTCATGCTTATTTGATTGCAGCTTTAGAAGCTAGGGATAAAGGCATTCCTATTTTTGTGCATGGCGTGTCCTCCATACAAGGGCGGGTCACAGCTTGGCAAGTGTTGCAAACTGCAGGGGTGAAGTCGGCAAGCTCTTTATCTGAAGCCAAGAATATCATGCAGGAGCATGGTATAGTGTATATGGATTTAGCGGACTTATGCCCTGATTTAAGCCGAATTTATCATCTGCGTGATAGACTGGGTGTGCGCTCCTTTGCCAACACCGTAGCAAGGTTGCTCAACCCCATGCAGTGCGACAAACAGCTTAATGGTTTCTTCCACACGCCGTATGCTGAGTATATGGCGCAAGCCAATGTGTTGCTTGGTCAGAAGGAATCGTTGATATTTATGGGTGCAGAGGGCGAGCCTGAGTTGTATGCCGACCGCCAGAAGGTGGTGAATCAGCAAGTGGGCAGCAAGGTTGAGCAAGTGAAGTTTGAAGATTGTGGTTGTGAGACCTATCCCAAGCAGGCAGTGGATGACCTGCAACAGATTTATGATGATTTCCAGCGTATGTTAAATGGCGATAGAACCGAGCGCGAGCAGGCTACGATTGATAGAGTAAGAAAACACTTATATATCAAGGACTTTAGTTAGGAACCAGTCTGCTAATTCGGTCTTGCGCATAACATTCTTGCCGCCTAAAAATGGTCGACTGTTTCCCTCATTATATAGCAGGTTTCTTGAAATAAGCTCTGAGCAAAACATTCTCATCGCTTCACTAGACAAGTTAGGGAAGTTGTCTGATACTATTGGGGGAGAGGCGGATTCAATCACCTCATTAGGTTTAGAAATATAAAAAACTGGTAAATTATCAAAGCTTTTACTCTTAGGTGTTCTTGTTGCAAATAATAGTATTTCAACATGGGTGTCAGAAAGGTCATTGATTAGCTTATTTAAAGTTTCCGCTTCATCCCACAAGATGTCACCTACAATGAAGTCAGAAATTATTTTAGAAAACCTGTGTATTTTCTTTATTGAATGAGTTTTTAATACGTCTGAATAAGCTTGGTTGATTAAGTCAAATAAGTGTTCGTTGTTTATATTAGGCATAGTTTCGAGATGATTCAATCGATTATGAATATCTAAGAAAAAGGCTGCATGCCTTTTTCGGACATAATCTTGTGCCGCTTTACTAATTAAAAAGTCAGTTGATGAACCAATAGATGGGATTAATTGAATTAGTGTTCTCAATAATGTTGAGGTTTCATAGAGGGCTGCAAGTTTGTCAAGACTTCCCATTTTTTTATTGAGGACAATTTGTTTTTTATCATTCATACTCAATACATTAGTAGATAAAAGAGGGCAAACAAGTGATAATACACTTGGCTTATCTAAAAGATGGTAGTGACAGGTTTATTATGAATAAAAATAAAGATTACCACGCGCATATTTATTATGATGAAAGCACTTATGACTTAGCTTCCGAGCTTTGTGATGAAGTAGGGCAAAAGTTTGCTGTGCCTGTAGGTTTTAAACATAAGCAGCCTGTAGGGCCGCATCCCATGTGGAGCTGTCAAATTACATTAACAGCAGAGACGTTTAACACTGTGATTCCATGGCTGATGTTGAATCGAAAAGGTTTGACCGTGTTTATTCACGCCAATACAGGCGATGATTTGAAAGACCATACCGAGCATACCATGTGGATGGGCAGTATAGAGCCACTGAACCTGGATATTTTTCAATAGAAACCACTTTAGTCATTCCCGCCTTAAGGTGAATGCCGAAGGCAGAGAGTACACCCTGGGGTGGCGCGGGAATGACGGGTTAGGTCTGGTAGTAATGTGGGAATGACGAGTAGGGATGGTCACACGGGAGTGACGGGTTAGGGCTGGTAGTATGGCGGGAATGACGTTAAATAGGCAGTAATGTTTTCAAGACTTTTGTAATGACATCACGGTCTTGCGGGGCAAGTGAGCCTGCTTTTCGGATGATGAGTTGATGGTCTAGCGTAAATAACTTCATGCGAATGATAGATGCAGATGTTAGCCCTGCTGCATCAAGGTCTGCAATGTTTACATCAAGCGGCCATGCTGAATTGGCTGCGCTGGTAATCATGGCGAGTACAGATTGACCAACAGGTTGATTAAAGCTTTTGGCATCGGATAGCACCAATGCTGGGCGGCGTTTCGTGGTTGCTCTATCTGTAAAAGGAAAGGGCACGACCACCACATCAAAGGTTTTATAGGTCACGGTATGCCTTTTCATCCTCGGCGGTTGCCCATTCAGTTAATGTGCCTTCCAAGCTTTGCGCATAAGCCAAATCAATGGCTTGGGCTTTACGGAGTTGGATAGAATTGCCTTGAATATCAAAGGCAACGGCATCACCAGCCTGCAATTGTAGTGCTTTGCGCACAGGCTCGGGAATGGTGGCTTGGTATTTTTTTGTTAGCTTACTTGTTGCGGTTTGCATGGTTCACCTCCGTAATACAGGTAATGCTAGTATTACCTAAGATGAGTTTTTATGCAAGTCGAAATGGAGAGGTGCTTCTGTTTTTGCACTTAGTCATACCGCATCACCCTAGGGCGTACTTTCTGCCTTTGGTATTCACCTTAAGGTGGGTATCCATGAGTGATTATAGATTCCCGCCTACGCGGGAATGACGGGTTAGGGCTGGTAGTAATGGCGGGAATGACGAGCGGGGGTGGTTATCGCGGGAGTGGCGTAAGGGGCATAAAAAAAGAGGCTACCTTGCGGCAGCCTCTTTGATATATTCAGACTTTAAGCAGACTTAGTTTTTCTCTTTATCCACGATTTTCTTAATCCAAGGCATCATAGCGCGAAGTTTCTCACCTGTTTGCTCGATGGGGTGCGCTGCATTGTTGCGACGTGCAGCAGTCATTGAAGCGTAGTTTGTTGCACCTTCAAGGATGAATTGTTTGGCATATTCACCTGTTTGAATGTTGTGCAAGCATTCACGCATAGCTTTGCGAGACTCTTCGTTAATCACTTTAGGGCCTGTAACATACTCGCCATATTCAGCGTTGTTAGAGATGGAGTAGTTCATGTTGGCAATACCGCCTTCATACATCAAATCAACAATCAATTTCAATTCATGCAAGCATTCAAAGTATGCCATTTCTGGTGCATAACCCGCTTCAGTCAATGTTTCAAAGCCAGCTTTTACCAATTCAACAGCGCCACCACAAAGTACAGCTTGTTCACCGAACAAATCTGTTTCTGTTTCATCTTTAAATGATGTTTCGATAATACCTGTGCGACCGCCACCGATAGCTGATGCATAAGACAAGCAAATTTCTTTTGCGTTACCCGTCGCATCTTGATGAACTGCGATAAGGTCAGGAATACCACCACCACGCTCAAATTCAGAACGAACTGTGTGCCCCGGTGCTTTAGGTGCAATCATGACAACGTTTAAGTCAGCGCGAGCTGTCACTTGGTTGTAATGAACTGCGAAACCATGGGCGAATGCCAAAGTTGCGCCTTTTTTGATGTTTGGTTCAATCTCATCTTTGTACAATACAGATTGGAACTCATCAGGAGTTAGAATCATCACGACATTAGCAGAAGCAACTGCGTCTGCAACGTTGCTTACTTTTAAGCCATGCGCTTCAGCTTTCGCTACAGATGAAGAGTTAGCCCTAAGACCAACAACAACGTCAACACCTGAATCGTTAAGGTTTGTTGCGTGAGCGTGACCTTGAGAACCATAACCAATGATGGCAACTTTCATGCCTTTGATGATGGATAAGTCTGCATCTTTATCATAATAAACGTTTAATGCCATGGGCTTGTACTCCTAAATATGTTCAATAAAACTTAAAATGGTCGCGCACCCTAATCAAGTCAGAACAAAATATCACCTATTCTTTAAGGTAGAGCAGGTTTCACACGCTTTTAATGGAAATGGATAACAGTTTGTCCAATTGCAGCTTTGTTTGTAGGGTGCGTGCAACGAATATTTAACAAGGGACTAACACATCATGGATTTGAATTATAATCATGCTTTCTGGGGCATACTTTTTGCAGGTATCTTTTATGTGGTTGGCAATGCTGCATGGGTGAACAAATGGGCGAGAGAAAGTCGGTTTATTGCCATATTGTTGTGGTCAGTTTTGGGTTTTCTAATCCTACTTTTTGCAGCCTCATTTGATATGCGCTTAGATCCTAACTTACAGTCTGGTATTTGGGAGCGTATGACATCGGTTGATGGTGAAAATCATTGGATTGCACTTACATTATATGCGCTTTTATCTACACCAGGCATTGCAGCAAACTTGTTTAGCTTGGAATTAAGAATGACACGCTTGGCATTGATTTTGCCTGGTATTCTGGTGTTTATCCCTATGGGTAAACAATTGGAGCACCCAGAAGGCTCTTTGATTTTGGTGTCGATTGGGGCGACTGTGGCAGTGATTGGTATTTTGCTACTGTTTCAAATGTTGCTTGATGTAGAGCCTGAAAAGAAAAAGAAACGGAAAGTTAGCACGGCATGAAACACATGAACTCCAGAGCTTCTATGCTGGTAGAGGCTTTACCGTATTTGCAACGCTTTGCTGACCAGACCATTGTGATTAAATACGGTGGCAATGCCATGGTAGAAGAAAGCTTGAAAGAAAGCTTTGCTAAAGACATCACATTGCTTAAACAAGTGGGCATCAATCCTGTGGTAGTGCATGGTGGTGGGCCACAAATTGGTAATGTGCTCAAGAAAATTGGTAAACAAGCTGAGTTTATTGATGGTATGCGGGTGACCGATGATGAAACCATGGACATCGTGGAAATGGTGCTTGCTGGTAAAGTGAACAAAGAAATTGTTGCCAATATCAATAGGGCAGGTGGTAAAGCTGTCGGGCTATCGGGTAAAGATGGTGGTTTGATTTGCGCTCGGAAAATGAAGGTTACTAAAAACTCACCTGAATTGGATGTGCCTGAAATTATTGATTTGGGGCATGTTGGGCAAGTGCATAAAATCAACACGGAAATTCTCGAAGTGCTTGAAGATGATAAGTTTATACCTGTCATTGCGCCAGTGGGCTACTACAAAGACCAAGCGCAAAGTTATAATATCAATGCAGACTTGGTGGCAGGTGCAATTGCTCAAGCTTTGGGTGCAGCGAAGTTGATTCTATTGACGGATGTGGTTGGTGTATTGGATGATGATAAAAATCTTCAATCGAAGTTCACCACCGATGAAGCCAGAAGCTGGATTGATAAGGGCACGATTGCTGGTGGTATGATTCCTAAAGTGAATTGTTGTTTGGATGCTGTGGAAAATGGTGTGGGCAGAGCGCATATTATTGATGGCAGAGTGCCTCATGCGATACTACTTGAAATGTTTACGGATGAAGGGGTTGGGACGGTCTTTGCCGCCTAGATTCATTGCTTATATTGCCACTTATTTGCACAACCACTACGTCAACGATACTCATTTACACCAAGTAAACTTCATATCTTTTTCCTTGTGCTAGTACAAATAAGCAGCAATCTAAGCCAATGAAAGGTTTTCGGGATGTTAAGGTTTATCATTTCTCCGTGCTTCTTCCTTTTTCTCAAGCCAATAAAGGAGCTAGCTAAGATGATTAAAGCTTTTTGTTTCATACCTGTAGTTGAGCAATCATATTTTACTAACCCTCTATACTTTTATGTCATTCCCGCGAAGGCGGGAATCCATAGATTAACAACTTGAACTTAATGAAGTACCCTGCTGTTTACATCATGAGTAATAAGACTAATGGAACCCTATATATTGGAGTTACAAGCCACTTGCAGAAAAGAGTTTGGCAACATAGAAGTAATCTGGTGGAAGGTTTTACAAAACGCTATGGGTTACACAAGCTGGTGTATTATGAGCAACATGAAAGCATGGGCACAGCAATTATTCGTGAGAAACAGTTGAAAAAGTGGGGGCGTACTTGGAAGGTTCGTTTGATTGAAGAGATGAACCCAGAGTGGGGTGACTTATATGATTTCTTATTTTGACAGTGTGGATTCCCGCCTTCGCGGGAATGACGAAGAATTTAGGGATGTAAGAAAGCTAAGATGATTAAGGTGTTTAGCGTTGTTTTTAGTTGCCTTCTCTTTTCTTCATTTTCACATGCTGTGGAAATTTCAAATCTACCTAAAGAAGAACAAAGCCGTATTGCCGACTTAATTTTCAAGAATGAATGCAATCGCAAGTTTGATTGTTTGGTATCATGGAATGATGGCGAAGACTTTGCATCTTTGGGTATTGGTCATTTTATTTGGTTTCCCAAAGGCTCTAATGCACCGTTTCAGGAAAGCTTTCCTGATTTGATACGCTGGTATCAGCAAAACAATGTGGTTATACCTAAAACGCTTTCAAATATACTTCAACCCAACCAACCATGCCCTTGGCAAAACAAAGTCGAATTCTTAAAGCCTGAAAACCAAGCGCAAATTCAACAGTTAAGAATATTCCTAGCTAACAGCAAAGAGACACAAGCATCCTTTATTATGGATAGGTTGTCACAAGCCTTGCCCAAGATGGTAGAAGTCGGGCAAAGTGATGCGGAGAAACAAAAAATAGAACAACAGTTTCATCGTGTGGCAGCAAGCCCAAATGGTTGGTATGCCCTGATTGATTATGTGAACTTTAAAGGTGAAGGCATTAAAGAGAGTGAACGTTACCAAGGTAAAGGTTGGGGTTTAGCTCAAGTATTGCTGGCGATGGATGAGCAGGGTGATGCTGTTGTTGATTTTCGGGGTGCGGCAAAACAAGTATTGTCGCAACGTGTTCAGTTATCACCACCCGAGCGCAACGAACAACGCTGGCTCAAAGGGTGGTTTAAAAGAATAGATACTTATCGCTGATTATAGGTGTTTATCAGCCATATCTTTTGCATCATCAAACAGATTTTGTGCTTTATCTGCCATATCTTGGGCATGTTGTGTGGCTTGGTCTGCAGCTTGATGTGCGGCATCAAGTGCATGTTTAGCTTGTGCTGCGGGGCGTTCTTCTTCGGTGCAGGCTGTGATTGCAGTCAATGTTGCGATTAAAATGATAAGTTTTTTCACGGTTTCTCCTTATGTGTAAAAAAACATATACTTTCTTTTCACAGCCTAAAAATCAATGCAGTTAATACGCCAAAGTTCTTTGCTGATGGTCTTGTCTTGCATTAAATCATAAAGTGTTGTTTTGGGTAATAATGATGCATAACTTTCATGGGGAAGGGTTTTACTGGCATTGCCGCCACTAAATTCCAAGTGTTTTGCCAATAAATCTGCAACGTAAACGGCAAAAACTTCGGCACGAATTGCTTCGGGTACAACTTGTTTATCAGCCCCACCAGGATGGTGGTGCCAGTAGATACCTTGTTGTATTTTGTCAGGTAAATTCCAATGTTTAGCGAAAATACAACCTACCTCAACATGGGTGCAGCCAAAACGTTCCGCTTCGTGGATAAGAATACCTTTTTCATGGTTAAACATGATGCGTTGATGCTCCACTTTAACAAAGTTAAGACCCATGCGTCCAATATCATGAAACAAACCTATCACTGCTGCAGTTTTAGCTTCACATTTGGGTATATGTTTGCTTACAACTTCAGCTAATGCTGATACTGCCATGCCGTGTTTCCAGAGGTCAGTTAGATTGTAAGCACCACGCATTTGAGGTATCACCTGAGAAAAACAATGTTTGGCAACGATACTTCTTACTAAGTTACTACCCAAGTGTGAAATAGCTCTGTTTAAATCCACAATAGGTTTTCTTAGACCAAAAGCTGGTGCATTGACAGCTTTAAGAATTTGGGCAGATAATACAGGGTCACCTTTGATGATGGATGTTAATTTACGGTTGGGTGCACCAGCACGGGAAAGGCGTTGGTATTCATCCCATAATGCAGAAGGCATAGGTAGCCTTTTAACTGCATCCTTATACTTTTGAAGGCGTTCAGCTTGAGAGTCTGTTTCTAGTAACTGCTTGGCTTCAAAACCACTTCGGGTATCCAAATCAAGGTTAAAGGGTTTATGTTCTCTATCTTCTGTTTGAGAAGTTCCCTTTTTCTGACTTGTGAAAACCCTTTTAAATAAATGCCACATTTTATACTTGCCTCAATTTCTTTACCCACTGATTACAACTTATGATAATAATGAAACAAGC
>JALUWH010000119.1 GCA_027019685.1 Ghiorsea sp.
TTTTTTTGAAAGATGGACCTACTTTGTCTTTGTTTGTTGCATGGCAAGATTTACATTTTTTAGTTAAGTCACCAGCAGTAGCTGTGCTTATACCTGCAAATGATACAGCTGAGATAGCTGCAGCAATCAATAGTACTTTTTTCATGGTTTTTCTCTCCTCGTTTAAAATCGTAAGCGAATTGCTAAATCATTTCAATCTGTGATGCAAGTAACTTTTAGCACAATGAGAGCAACACATATATCGTTTTTATTGGTTGGTATGAGCATTACTTACTTTGAAGGTTACCGTAGGACTGATTAAAAATGGAGAAGTTCTAGAATAGATTGGCGATATATTGTCTAATACACCATGAGATTAGACAGACAATTACTGTTCTTGTTGATGCTGAGAAAGCCTCAATAGCGACCATTTTTTTAGAGTTTAAATCATACAACTTATAAATGGGTAGATGACATCATGTGAGTTATTGCTAAAATGCTGATAGGATATGGAAGGGATTCCCTGATAATATAAGTTGTGTCATTGTAAGGTAACAACTAACAACTAACAACTAACAACTATCAAACATCCTTCTGTACGTTTAACTTTTAGCTAGTGGTGCACTTATAAGTTCAATTCACCATTGGAAGGGAAAGGGATAGTAAATGAATTATATTGATGTGTTTAATGGCGATGCTGATGGTTTGTGTGCATTGCACCAATTACGATTGGCAAACCCTGTGGATTCGGAGTTGGTCACGGGGGTAAAGCGGGATATTTCCCTGCTTAAGCGCGTGAATGCGCAAGCGGGTGATACAATTACGGTGCTGGATATTTCACTGGATAAAAATCGTGATGCTTTGCTTTCGGCTTTGAATGCGGGGGCAAAAGTGCGATATTTTGACCATCACTTCGCAGGTGAGATGCCCAAACACCCAAATTTTGAAGCGCATATTAATACTGATGCCAATGTTTGTACCAGTTTGTTGGTTAATGGCTATCTTAAAAGCGCATATTTGCCTTGGGCAGTGGCGGCGGCATTTGGTGATAACCTATTTGATTCAGCAAGAGATGCAGCGCAGCCGTTAAACTTGAATGAGGAGCAATTAAGCCAGCTTGAGCATTTGGGTACGTTGTTGAACTACAATGGTTATGGTGTGACTTTGGATGATTTGTATTATCATCCAAAAGAATTGTATGAAAAAATAAAACCCTTTGAAAACCCTTTTGGTTTTATCGCGCAGTCACCTGCGTATCAGGTGTTAAGTGATGGTTATGCCGATGATATGGAGAAGGCTGAAGTATCTGAGGCGGTGTTTTTAGATGAAAAGGTAGCAGCATTTATGATGCCTGATGAAGCTTGGTCTCGCCGTGTATCAGGTGTGTATGGTAATGCTTTGGCTAGGATTTATAAAGACAGAGCCCACGCTTTGGTGACGGTCATGGATAATGGTAATTATCGCGTCAGTGTTCGAGCACCATTATCCAACAAAACAGGTGCTGATGAATTATGTATGTCTTTCCCTACAGGCGGTGGACGCAAAGCAGCAGCAGGCATCAATGATTTACCACATGATATGTTGGATGATTTTATAGCAGCATTTAAGGATAAATATTTATGAGTACAATTGCAGGCATACATGCCGTAAAACATGCGCTAGATGTTGGAGAAGGTATCGATGAGCTGGTGGTGCTTAAGGGCAAGACACACCCGCGATTAAATGAGCTGATTCATTTGGCGCGCAAGGCTAAGGTGCGGGTTTCTTTTGTGCCTAAGGAAGCCTTGGAACGTATGGCTGATGGTGTGCCACATCAAGGCGTGGTAGCAAAAATGACCCCCAAGGGTGCGGTGAACTTTAAGGACTGGTTGCGTGAAGTTGCAGGGCAAGATGAAGCTTTGGTGCTTATTCTCGACCAAGTCACTGACCCACATAACTTGGGCGCATGTATTCGTACAGCAGAAGCTTCTGGTTGTGCTGGTGTGGTGATTCCTAAAGATCATGCGGCAGATTTAAGTTCACCGATTGTATCCAAATCGGCATGTGGAGCAATGGCACGTATTCCCGTGTTACGTGTGACCAACTTAGCACGAACCATGAAAGACTTGCAGCAGGCAGGATTTTGGATTTCAGGTTTGGCTGGTGAAGCTGAGACTTTAATTCATGACATCAATTTTTCAGGTAAAAATGCTTTGGTGATGGGGGCAGAAGGTGAGGGTATGCGCAGGTTGGTGCGTGAAAGTTGTGACCAGTTGGTGAAAATACCTATGCCAGGCAAAGTGGAGTCATTGAATGTATCTGTGGCAACGGGTGTGGCATTGTTTGAAGTGGTGCGCCAAGGTTTAAACAATAAGTAAGGGGGAGTGAATATGGATTTGGTATTAATCGAAGGTTTGGAAGTGCGCACAGTGATTGGTATTTATGATTGGGAGCGTGAAATCAGACAAACTGTGCGCCTAGACCTTGAAATGGCGTGGGATATTTCCAAAGCTGGTAAAACGGATAATATTGAAGATACGCTAGATTATAAATCGGTATCTAAACGTTTGATTGATTTTGTAGAAGCATCTGAGTTTGGTTTGATTGAGTCCTTGGCAGAACATTGTGCAAAAATTATACGTGATGAATTTAATGTGTCGTGGTTGCGTTTGAAAATGTCTAAACCTGGGGCGGTTCGCGGTTCAGAGAATGTGGCTGTACTTATTGAAAGAGGAAGTAAACCTGCGTGAGCTCGGCACTGCTTGGTATAGGCTCAAATATTCAGCCTAAAGATAACTTGAAGTTTGCATCTGATGTTCTGCGCTATGAATTTGAGAGTGTGTTGTTCTCACCTGTTTATCAATCGAAAGCGGTGGGTATGCAAGGTGATGACTTTCTTAATGCATGTTGTTTGATACATGGGGATTTCAACCTTCAATATTTGAACCAGTGGTGTAAGCGACAAGAAGATGTGCGCCTTAGAGATAGGGCGCAAGGATCGTGGCGACCGCGTACGCTTGATTTAGATATTCTGATGTTTGACAATCAGTTGATAGATGATGAGCTCTATATATTTGCCCACGCTTTTGTGCCTGCTTCTACACTTGTGGTATTAGAAAATAAAGATATAGATATTAGTGTGGTGACAAAAGTAGAGCTTATTTTATAAGCTGTCTTGTAGAACATTTTGCAGACGTTTTGAATAATCTGGGTTAGCTGAGGATAGTGGTAGCCTGACTTCAAAAGTAGCTCCATGCCCTGGTTCACTATGTACGGAAATACTGCCTTGGTGTGCCAAAACAATATGTTTGCAAATCGCAAGCCCAAGCCCTGCACCTTCACCTTTTTGGTTGTTACGAGCATCATCAACGCGAAAGAATCGCTCGAATAAATGGGGCTGTGCTTCTGATGGTACGCCAGGGCCTTGATCGGATACTCTGATGATGACCTCTTCATTTTCTGCGTGAGCATATAAAGTGACGGTAGAGTCATCGGGAGCATAACGTGATGCGTTGTTGAGTAAGTTGTAAAAAACACGCTCTAAACGACGCTGGTCTCCCATGACTTCAAGATCATCTTGAATATCCATTTCAAGGTTAATATTTCGTTTGGCGAATAGCATGAGGTGGTCTTGTCCTACTTCTTGAAGCAGTAGCGATAAGTCGATACGTTCTTGTGGGATTTCTAATGTACCAGCATCGGCTTGGGCTAATGTCAGCATATCATTGACGATATGTTGCATGCGTTCGCTAATGGAAAACAGTTGTTTGAGTAATGCTTTGTATTCTTCAGGGGAACGTTCTTGCATCAAGGCAACTTCAATTTCACTTTTGAGAATAGTGATAGGGTGGCGCAGTTCGTGGGAAGTGTCGGATACAAAACGTTTTTGACTATTAAAGTTGGTTTCTAAGCACTCAAACATTTTATTGAGTGAATGAATTAAGTCTCGAATTTCTTGGTCATGTACCGATGAGTTGAGTCTGCGGCTTAAGTCACCGTGGGCAACAGCATGTGCAGCATCGGTAATATCATTGATAGGACGTAGAGAGCGTCTTGCCATGCGGTAGCCAACAAGACCACTGATGAGCATAGATAAAAGCCCAAGAATACTTCCTAACACATAAAGTAGCTTAAAGAACTTTTGAATATCACGTGTGGTACGAGCTAAAATTGCTACGGCTACAACTTGAGTACCCGCGCGAATGGGCATCACAGCAACACGAAGATTATCTTCTCTTAACAGGCTTCGTGTGGATACGAAAATAGTAGCATTACCTTCAAATGCGCCGTGAATAGCATGAGCAATATCATGTTTTTCATGACCGACCAGCTCTTCTCCAACGCTAAATAAAACCAGGCCATCATGGTTGACGAGCTGAACCACGCCACGATAATAAGTGGAAAACTCACGTAAATGGTGCCCCCATTGGGCGGTAGGTGACTTTTCAAGTTGGTGTACCAATTGTTGGGCATCGCGGAACAAATCTTCATCAACTTCTTGGTAGATTTGCAAGGATAATAACCAGTAGATAAGACCAGCTGCCACCACCAAGATGGTAAATTCCACAGCGATATAGTGCATGGCAAGTCTGCCGCGAAAAGTGCGGAAGAAATGGTTGTAAAGTGAAGAAAGCCAGTTTTTCATAAGGGTAGGTCGGTTGCTTATGTGCCTTCCTGATACTTGTCACTTAAAATATAACCTTGTCCACGCAAGGTGTGGATTAAAGATACATCAAAATCTTTATCGACTTTTGCCCGTAAGTGGCTGACATATACATCAATCACATTGCTTTCAGGGTCAAAGTTCATGTCCCACACATGTTCACCAATCAAGGTGCGTGAAAGAACCTTGTAAGGGTTGCGCATAAGGTACTCTAACAAAGCGTATTCCTTGGTGGTTAGTCGAATATTTTTGTCCCCACGGGTAACTTGCCGACTAATAGGGTCGAGCTCTAAGTCTGCCATGGTTAGTGTTGGTGTTTTGCTATCAGATGTGCGGCGTAATAATGCGCGAACACGAGCTAGTAACTCTTGGAAAGAAAAAGGTTTAGCCATGTAATCATCTGCGCCTGCATCCAAGCCGCGCACTTTGTCTTCAACGCTGTCTCTAGCCGTCAACATCAACACAGGTGTATTCACGCCGCGGTCACGAATCTCTCGGCAAACTTGAATACCGTTTTTCTTGGGTAGCATTAAATCTAGGATGATAAGATCATAATCATTGACCTCGGCAAGAAAACCGCCGTCTTCTCCATCATGAGATATATCAACAGCGTGACCTTCTTCACGCAGACCTTTTTGTAATACTTGGGCAACTTGAACTTCATCTTCAACAATCAAAATTTTCATAGACGCAATGTAGATGTTCTCAGTGTATCTGACAATGCTTTTTAGTGTGTAAGAAATGTCACAGTATGGGGAATACAGGGTTTATTGTGGTTGACAAGGGGTATTTTGTGGTCGATATTGGCGGTTAGTGGGTAAAAGTGGGTAGCTTGTTTTGAGTGCCTGGGCTAAATGAGGTCAAGTGGTAGCGTATGTTTCAAGGTGAATATACCAATAATATGGATGATAAAGGGCGCGTGAATATCCCCGCGCCTTTCCGTGATGTACTGCTTAAAAACTATGATGAATCATCTATTGTTGTAACGCGTGACCCATATTCACCGTGCCTCCGTGCCTACCCGCAACGCGAATGGAAACGTCTGCTTACCAAGGTTTCAGCAAGATCTAGCAATGACCGTGCGGTCATTGCATTTAAACGTACGGTCATTAGTTCGGCACAAGAATATGCACCTGATAAACAAGGGCGTGTATTGATTCCACAAAATCTTCGTGATTATGCAAGCCTTAGCAAAGGTACAGTTTTTGCGGGTTCGTTGGATACATTTGAAATATGGGATGTGGGCGCATGGGATGCGCAGCTCGCGTCATCATTGTCATTACTTCAAGATATGGACTTGGATTTCTAATGGTTGTCCCAGCGCATATTTCAGTATTGGCGGAGCCATATATTGAAGGTTTGTGTGCGGATAAGGATGGCCGTTACGTTGATGCAACGTTTGGGCGCGGGGGGCACGCACAACTTTTATTGAATAAACTGTCTGCTCACGGCGAGGTCTTGGGTCTGGACAGAGACCCTGAGGCTGTTGCTGTAGGGCAAACTTTGGCTGTACAAGACACAAGGTTTCATATGTTTTATACCGATTTTGCAGGTTTGGAAGATGCTATACGTGCGCAAGGTTGGGATGATGTGAGTGGCATAGGTTTTGATTTGGGCGTGTCATCACCGCAGCTTGACCATGCTGAGCGTGGTTTTTCGTTTATGAAAGACGGGCCACTAGATATGCGAATGGATAATGCATCGGGTGAGCCGCTAGCATATAAGTTGGAGCGTGTGTCAGAATCTGAACTTGTACATATTATTCGTGAATATGGTGGTGAAAGGTTTGCTGGGCGTATTGCTCGTAGTATTTTAGAAGCTTTACATCAAGGTAAAATGAACACAACCAAAGACCTTGAGAATGTATGTTTTCATGCAACGCCGAAAAAAATGCGCCATAGGGGGGCGCACCCTGCAACACGCACTTTTCAGGCCTTACGCATTTGGGTGAATGATGAAATGGGGCAAATTGATGCCGCAGTGAAGTCTGCAATGCAGTTGCTAAAGCCAGGTGGTCGTTTGGCGATTATATCTTTCCACTCAGGTGAAGATAGGCGTATTCGTGATTTGATTGAAAAAGAAGTGCATGGCTGCACATGCCCACCACAGTTTCCTATGTGTGTGTGTGGTTTTAAACCGACAATGCGTTGGGTGCAAAAAAAACCAGTGCGTGCCAGTGAACAAGAAATGGAATTGAATCCACGCAGTCGCTCTGCAATGTTGCGCATTGCTGAAAAAGTGGGTGAGCCATGTTAAGGCGTGGGGTGGTAATACCGCTATTGGCTGTTTTAATTGGTATCTTGTCTGCGGGACAGGTGTGGTTGTCCCATTTGCGTGTTGCAGTTGCACAGCAAACCTCTCATGCCAAGCAAGAGCAACAGTTGGTGCAACAAGATGTGCAAAACTTAAAATTGGAAATGGCAAGTTTGATGCGCCCGAATACGTTGCGCCGATTGGCACATGATAAGTTGGGTATGCAAGCACCTACACCTATGCAGGTGGTTCGACCATGAGACAAAAACGTATGATTGAGCCCCAAGTCGTTGAGCACCGCCGCATTGATGTGGTGATTGGTTTGGTGATTTTAGGGTTATCATTAATGGTGATTCGCGCTGTAGATTTACAATGGTTACAAGCTACGGATTTATCAGTGCAAGCTGATAATCAGAGGATACGTCAATATACTGTAGATGCACCGCGAGGCCCTATCCTTGACCGTACGGGTCGGGTTTTATCCGAAAGTGTGGAAATGCCATCCATAGCAGCCATTGCCTCGGATATTAAGCCTGAAGATTTGCCCGCGTTAGCCAAAGCTTTGGATATATCTTTGCATAAACTAAAGCATCGTATTGGTAAGCGAAAAGGTTTTGTTTGGTTGTCTAGACGTGTGCCACCACAAACAGCTAAAGCTGTGCAAGCATTGGGTTTGGCTGGAGTTCGCATTGAAAAAGAATGGCGTAGATACCATCCTTTTGGCCCTGAAACAGGGCACTTGGTTGGTTTTGTAGGTACGGATAATCATGGTTTAGAAGGTTTGGAGCTGGCATTTAATAGTAAGTTGTCAGGTAAATCCGGACGGGTGCAATTACGCAGGGCTGCCAATGGTTATCGTCTGCCTGGAAGTACGTGGTTAAAAGAACCTGTGATGGGTGAGTCTTTAAAGCTCAACCTTGATGTGAGTGTGCAAAGCATTGCATACTCCGCATTGGCAAGTGGTATAACGAAGACGGGTGCCAAAGGTGGCTCGGTGGTGATTATGAATCCGCATAATGGGCATGTGTTGGCAATGACCAGCTGGCCAGGGTTTAACCCCAATTCGTTTGGTAAATATAGACCCAAAGATTGGCGCAACAGAGTGGTGACCGATGTGTTTGAGCCTGGTTCAGTGCTTAAACCATTTACAGTGGCAGCCGCTTTGTCAACGGGTCAATATACCATGGATTCTTTGATTTATTGTGAAAATGGTAAGTATACCGTAGCCGATAAAACCATTAAAGATGACCACCCTGAGGGTTGGATTGATTTACGAAAACTACTTGTGGTATCGAGTAATATTGGTGCTGCAAAACTTGCACTGGACATTGGTAAGGAAGATTTGAACCGTATGCTCACTGATGTGGGGTTTCATCATAAAACAGGTGTAGGCTTAGGTGGTGAGTCAGCGGGCATTTTACCACCTGTACAGAAGTGGGGTCCTGTTGAAACAGCAAACATTGCATTCGGACAAGGTGTTGCTGTGACACCAATCCAGCTTGCTGCAGCATTTTCAGTGTTTGCCAATGGTGGTGTTTATTATCCGCCACAGTTGGTGCAAGAAGATAAACCTATCAAAGGGCATCAAGTGGTTTCAGAGCAAGTTGCTCGTGATGTGTTATCCATGTTAGCAGATGTGACCAAGTCTGGTGGCACTGGCACAAAAGCAGTGCCTTTGGGATATACTGTGGCAGGTAAGACTGGAACTGCGCAAAAACCCAATGGGCAGGGTGGTTATTCCAAGGATAAGTTTACAGCAGTATTTGCAGGTTTAGTGCCTGCCGAAGCACCAGAATTGGTGATTGTTGTTGTTTTAGATGAGCCTAAAAGTAGTATTTATGGTGGTTCAACAGCTGCGCCTGTATTTAGACAAATTGCAGCAGCAGCACTGCCTGTCTTGGGTATTGCGCCTACAATGGATAACAACTCTTCCAGCTGGAAAGTGATGCAAGCCAGCGTGCAGCGACCGACTGTGGCTGAGCATATGCAATCACTTTATGGATTGTCGTTACGTGAAGTTCGCCGTTTTGCCTTGACCAATGATGTTCAGCTGCGTTTGCATGGTAAGGGTTGGGTTGTGAAGAGCAAACCCGTTGTATTGCAAGGTTTACAAGCTGGTGATGCACTGGAGGTATGGCTTCGTGAATGATATAAACCTCCATATCCAGCCGCAATTGCTTTCTGACTTGGTTTCAGGTTTGGGCGTATATTCTCAAGATATAATGGTGATGCGGATTTGTGATGATACACGTCAATTGCAAGCTGGTGATGCTTTTTTGTGTATGCCTCGTGTGCAAGATAAAGATGCTTTGATTGCTCAAGCCTTAGCACAGGGTGCAAGCATTGTTATTGTGATTGGAAAGCTAGAGCAAAGTTTAGCCGTTGCTTGTGCTTGTTTGCCTGATATGACAGCAGCTGGAAAAATGTTGCGTCGCTGGTTTGCAACAGAGTCAGCACAAGTACCATGTATTGGTATTACAGGTACGGATGGGAAAACCAGCACGGCTTGGATGTTGCGTGAAGTTTTGGAGCTACACTTTGGCTCTGCATGGTCATGTGGTACATTGGGTTGGATGAAGTCTAAAGATGACATCACAGCTTTGGGTAACACCACGCCATCATTGATGAATTTACATCGTATTTATGCTTTGGCATGCCAGCAAAGTATTGGGGCTTTGGTATTGGAAGTTTCATCACATGGTATTGCGCAAGAGCGTATTGCAGCCTTACCATTTTCAGCAGCCATTTGGACAACTATAGGTCAAGATCACTTGGAAGATCATGGTGGTTTTGATACGTATTTGGCATGCAAGGCAAGTTTTGTAAGAAATGTTGTAGAACAACAGGGTATTGCGATTTGTAATGCAGACTACCCGTTAATTCAGCAAGCCCTAGATAAGGTGCAAGGCTCTGTATATTGGTATGGTCAACATGATGACGATATATGCTGGATACGGGAAAACACAGCAGTGTGTTTTTCGGCACAACAAGAAAGGGTGTGTTTAAACCATGTGCCAGTTGCAGATTTCCATGCAGAAAACTTGGCAGCAGTTGTGTTACTGATGCAAGAGTTATTTGATGTTTCCTTGTCATCATTTTCAGCTTGGGATGGTCAAATCAGTACACCCATGGGTCGTTTGGAGTCCGTAAATGATGAAGCGACTGTGTTTATAGATTATGCGCATACAGCAGAAGGTTTGAAGCGGTGTTTACAAAGTGCACGTGATTTAACAGAAGAACAACTGTTGTTGGTATTTGGCTGCGGTGGCGATAGGGATAAAGGGAAACGTCCGCTTATGGGTGAGATGGCAGTGACTTACGCTGATCAATGTTGGTTAACCGCTGATAATCCACGTAGCGAGCAGCAAGAAGATATTGCTAGGGACGTGTTGCAAGGCGTAGGCAGTCAACAAGATAAGGTGCATATCGTTCATGATAGGGCAGAGGCCATTGCGCAGGCCGTATCATCGCTAACTTGTGGTGATGTATTGGTGATTGCAGGTAAAGGACATGAATCATATATGGACACTCAAGGTGAGAAACTACCGTGGAGCGATAAAGCGCAAGCATTAAAGGCGATGAAGGAATTTGGAGAAATATCATGCGCTTGACGGGTGATGAAGTGGCAGCAGCAAGCCATGGTCAATGGGTGCAGGATAAAGTTCCAGCATTGATTTCGGGTATTGGTACGGATAGTCGAGAGTTTATTGCAGGGCATGCTTTTTTGGCTTTGCGGGGTGTAACATTTGATGGACATCAACATGCAGCACAGGTGGCAGACAAGGCATCGGCATTGATTGGAGATGTGCAAGGTGTTGCAGGCTGGTCAGCGTTGTTGGATACACCACAGCTTGAAGTACACGATACTTTGCAAGCTTTGGGTGATATTGCTGCATGCCACCGTCGCACGCTGGTACAAAGTAAAGTGATTGCGATTACGGGTTCATATGGCAAAACAACCGTGCGTTCCATGTTGCAGCATGTGTTAAGCGGTTTGGGTTTGGAAGTAGCGTCAACACAGAAAAACTTTAATAACTTGATTGGTGTGCCTAAAACATTGATGGCAGTACCCGAGCATGCTGATGTTGCTATTATTGAGTGCGGCATCAGTGAAGTGGGTGAAATGGAGCGTTTGTCGGCTATCGTGCAACCTGATATTGCCATTGTGACGGGATTAACCTGTGCCCATGGTGAAGGGCTTGGTGGTGAGCTTGGCATAGCCCAAGAAAAAGCCAAGTTGTTAACCCACTTATCCCCGCAAGGTTGGTGTGTGCTGGGTTTGGGTGTGGCAGAACAGTTTGCAAACATTGATGCCTTGAACACGCAAGAGACTATGGATATGTGTGATAATCATGCGGTAACATGGTCTTTGGATGGGCAGCGTTTAACATTATCTTATCAACAGCAAGAAGCTGAGTTGGATTTACTTTTACCTGCCAAACACTGGGCAGAAGATATGGCACTTGTGGCGCAAACGGTATTACGTTTAGCTCAAGATTTAGAGCAAAACTGGACGTTGCTGCAAGTTGTGCAGGTATTGCAAAGTTGGCAACCTGTTGAAGGGCGTATGCAGATTTCTACAGCAGCCAATCGTTTCACGCTTATCGATGATAGCTACAATGCAAATCCAGCTTCTATGCAAGCGGCATTGGATACTTTGGCAAGTTTATCGGGTCATCGTGTTGCAATCATTGGTGATATGTTGGAGTTGGGTGAACAAGCTGAAAAAATTCATCAGCTGTTGGATTTGCATGATATTGATGAGGTGCTCACCGTCGGTACGTTGATGGGAAGCTTGCAGGCTGTGAACCCCAAACATCGTATTCGTGTATTTCGAGATGCAGAAGCATTAAGTGCTTGGTTGGAGAGTAAAGATTTTCCACCGCTAGGAAGTACATTGTTGGTGAAAGCTTCGCATGGTACGGGTTTGTATCGCATTGCAGCACAGTTAAAAGATAGAGGTCAGCATGTTATATAATTATTTATATCCACTGGCTGACCAATATTCATTCCTGAATATTTTTCAGTATATTACTTTCCGTGCAGCGTATGCTTTGATTACAGCATTGGTGTTAAGCTGGTTGTTTGGACCACTTTTTATTCGTTGGTTAAAATCGAACCAAAGTAAAGGACAACCGATTCGTGAAGATGGCCCTGAAAGCCATTTTTCTAAACAAGGTACACCAACCATGGGTGGCCTACTCATTCTATCAACACTTACTTTAAGTACGCTGCTTTGGGCTGACTTGAATAATATGTTTATTTGGTTGGCCTTAATGGTGACTTTGGGTTACGGGTTGATTGGTTGGTTGGATGACCATTTAAAAATAAAACATGCAAATTCTAAAGGGTTGGCAGGGCGTTGGAAGCTGATATTACAATTGCTGTTCGGTGGTGTTGCTGCAGTAGCATTGATGCAAATGACAGACCCTATCGTAGATATTCCCATCATCAATTATCAATGGGATATGGGATACTGGTATATTTTGTTTGTCATTTTTGTCTTAGTGGGCACATCGAATGCAGTCAATTTAACCGATGGGCTGGATGGCTTAGCCGTTGCGCCTACCTTTATGGTTGCAGCAGCTTTGGGCGTGGTGGTTTATGTGGCTGGGCATAGTGGTTTTGCTGAATATTTGCTGATTCCGTATGTGCCAGGGGCTGGCGAACTGGCGATATTCTGTGGTGCATTGGTTGGTGCTTGCCTTGGTTTTTTATGGTTCAACACATATCCTGCACAAGTATTTATGGGTGATGTGGGAGCATTGGCTTTGGGTGGAGCATTGGCTTTTGTGGCTTGTGCGGTACATCAGCAGTTTTTATTGGCGATTGCAGGTGGTTTATTTGTCTTGGAAGCGGTGTCGGTGATGATACAGGTTGCATCGTTTAAAATGACCGGTAAACGCGTGTTCCGTATGGCTCCTATTCATCATCATTACGAACTTAAAGGTTGGGCAGAGCCAAAAATCATTGTCCGCTTTTGGATTATAACACTCATTTTAGCCTTGGTGGCATTGTCCACCTTGAAGTTGCGCTAATGAATAGCTCTCAACAAAAAGTCGCCGTAGTTGGCATGGGCAAAACAGGTTTGTCTGCAGTGCGTTATCTGCAACGTAAACATATTGCCTGTGAATGTTTTGATGAAGCCAATGTGACATTGCCTGAAGATATGCAAGATATTGTGTTGCATACAGGTGAGTTAAATGTGGAGCTTTTGGGTTCGTTTGATCGCGTTATTGTGAGTCCAGGCATTGATTGGCGGCATCCTGCTTTGACAGCGGTGCGAGCTAGTGGGGTAGCTGTGCATGGTGATTTAGAAGAGTTCCTAAGGGAATATGTCGGCACATTGATTGCCGTCACAGGTACCAATGGTAAAACCACGGTGACCCAAATGGTTGCATTACTTTTAGAAACATTATCTGGTGGTTGTGATGCTGGTGGCAATATTGGCACGCCGATGTTGGATTTGTTGGCGGATAAGCAGCCAGAGTGTGTGGTATTAGAGCTTTCTAGCTTTCAATTGGAGCGGACGCAGGGTTTACACCCACACTTGGCAATTTTATTGAATATCCAGCCAGA
>JALUWH010000120.1 GCA_027019685.1 Ghiorsea sp.
TGGCTCCAATTTCCACATCATCATGCAATACAACACGCCCTGTTTGTGGAATCTTGAGGTGCTCTTTTCCTGTCCATGCATATCCAAAACCATCTGAACCAATCACTGCACCTGCTTGCAAAATCACTCGATTATGCAGCACACAAGCATGTAACACTTTTACGCCCATGTGGAGTAAACAGTTTTCACCAATTTGAACGCCTTCGCCAATCAAACATCCTGAAGCAATACGTGTACCCGAAGCAATTGAAACCCCTGCCTCAATAACACAACCCGCCCCAACCTCAACATCATCAGCTAAAATAGATGATTCATCAATGCAAGCCGACGGATGACGCTTACCATTACTTTTAACTTGCGGATGAAAATAACGTTGTAACGTTGCAAAGGCCAAATATGGGTCTTGAACACAAATTAAAGCCGCTGATGTTTCCACATCATCAGCTACTGTTTTGGAAACAAACACCGCAGCAGCATCAGTTGTGCCCAAGTCCGCCTTGTAATTACTGTTCGCTAAAAATGAAACCTCACAATTTGTCGCCTGTTTGAGTGTATTTACGCTGGTAATTCTAAGCGTCTCTGATACCAATGTGCTTTTTAGCGTACCACCAACCAATTCAGCAACTTCACCAAGCTGAAGCGCTTTAACCATCATTTACTTCTTTTGGTCAAGGATTTTTGTAATCTCTGCAGTCACATCCAAAGCAGGGCTGGCATAAATCATATTGGATTTAGGCAAGATAAGGTCATAACCCTTCTTTTTACCATATGCACGCACAACTTTATAAAAATCACCAACCACTTTTTGATCCAGACGATTTTTTTCACCCACCAATTCTTCCTGTGCATCTTGTTGTTTGCGAGCAGCTGATTTTCGAAGCTCTTTTAATTCACTTTGCTTTTGTGATAATCGCTCTGGAGACATAGCCATAGATTGACCCAAGATATCCTTTTCTGCTTGATCAATCTTAGCCTTTAACGCACGAAGTTCTTTTAACTTTTGTGCTTTTAATGCTTCCAAATGCTTGATGCCATTTTGATAAGCCTTGGTATTCTCCACTGAACTTTTTACATCAACATAAGCAATGCCACCTGCTTCAGCACTGACTATCCATGCCATCGAAATGGCAACAGCCACACCACTTAAAATTATCTTTTTTAACATTTCTTGCCTCCTAAATTATCAATTGTTAGCGAGCCTAAGGTAAGACTCTATTTTTTCAAACTAAAATGAGCCACCCAAATTAAATTCGAAAGCTCTTAACAAATCACCAGTTTGTTTCTTAACAGGTTTAGCCCAAGAAAGCGTCACAGGACCAAATGGTGATAACCACTCAATACCAAAGCCCGCAGATACACGCATATTATTGAGTGAAAAAGGTAAATTCACACGACTTGTTTTCTCACTACCCCATACCGTACCAGCATCGGTAAACACTATTCCTCTAAGACCTTCGGTTTTGATATACGGTAAAGGGAAAAATAAATCCAATGTTCCTGTCACCTTCTTATCCCCACCCAAAGGGTCACTTGTTGTAGGGTCTCGCAATGATACACCATAATAATCAAAGCCATTGAGGCTTCCCACCCCTCCTAAAGAGTAGCGTCTATAAATAGGAACATCACGACCTGAATAACCATGAATCATGCCACCAGC
Organism: Ghiorsea sp.; assembly: GCA_027019685.1. Lineage (GTDB taxonomy): Bacteria > Pseudomonadota > Zetaproteobacteria > Mariprofundales > Mariprofundaceae > Ghiorsea. The sequence goes on from JALUWH010000120.1 coordinate 1,658, forward strand.
AAGCCCAACACGAAAAGTATAATCTTCGTTCAGTTTAAAATAATTCTTGGTACTTAATCCTACCTCCCAAAATCGATTACTACCAGCAAGCCCTGCAACGCCAACACTGAAAGTATGTATGGAACCTTTGGTCGTGGCAGCAAAACGATCCCGCGTATCATAGGATAGTGATTGCGTAAGCTCACCTGTGGTTTGATGACCTTGTTGAGAACGTAGTAAAAATGATGCTGTCGCAGCCACATCTGTAATATTTGAGCTTAAATAACTATAACCTATATTATAATCCAAATGTTCGACTATAGGAATCGCAAAATTCACATTACCACCCGTATCATTCTGTTTGTAGAGCTGTGATGTCACAATAGCATTTAACTTGGTTTGCGTTTTTCTGAGCCCAAAGGTAGCCCGAACATTCTCACCCATAAAATAAGGGTCTGTAAAACTTAAATCAAAGTTCTGTGTTCTTGCCCCCACATCGGCAGTTGCACTGACACCATAACCCTTGCCTAAAAAATTCTTTTGGCTTGCCTGTACGCGAAATAAAACCTTTTCAAGTTGTGAGAAGCCTACACCCGCCGAAAATGACCCGGTTTTGTCCTCTTCAACAGTTACTTTGGCATTCACATGCCCATCAACCTTGGTTTTTGGCATACTTACGCGTGCATCTTTAAATAATACTGACCGTGTTAAATTTTCTTTACTACGTTTCATCTCAGTCGCTGA
>JALUWH010000121.1 GCA_027019685.1 Ghiorsea sp.
ATAACCTGAAAAATCACAAAATATTTGCGCGGTATAAGCCAAAAGAGCAAGCCATAATGTTGCTGAATCATAACCCATAGGACTGGTAAACACTGGATCCACAAAAACAGACAACCGATCTGCAATGAATACCTTTTGCACAAATCCCAGTGTGAAAATCTGTGCTCCCAAGTAGATATAGTCCCAGTTTAAACCTACATGCTGTTGCAACTGTGGTAAAAAATCTTTGGCGCGAACAATGGGACCTGCCACAAGTTGCGGAAAAAATGCAATATATAAAAAGAAGTCTTTTTTCGATGTACAAGCTCGAATATCGCCACGCCACACATCGACCAAATAAGAAATCACCTGAAAGGTAAAAAAAGATAAACCCACAGGTAGAATAATATTCAGGTGTGAGACATCTAACCCCAATAAAACAGAAGCATTCTCAATAAAGAAATTGGCATATTTAAAATAGCCCAATACCAATAACATGCTCACAATACCCAGCCATAAATACTGTGTTTTTTTCTTATGGCTTTGCTGATGCTGTCGCTCGATAGCTAAACCACATGCATAACCTACCCCAGACACAAACCATAATAATAATAGAAAACGAACATCCCATGTTGCATAAAAAAGATAGGAAAAAATAAGCAATACCCAGCTATGCAAACGCTTGGGCGCAAGCCATAAAACACATACAAAAATCGCAAAAAATATAATGAAATTTAGGCTAGTGAATATCAAGGTTTTAACCCCAAAGCTTGCCTAATGACACCTGCAACAATTTGGTGACCTTCAATATTCAAATGCCCTGTTCCCAAGTGGCTATTCATAAAACCAAAAGCCACTTCGCCCTGCTTTTCAAAGTCTTGCACAAAAGCACGTTCAGTTCGTATCACCTGCACACCCTTTGCCTGCGCCACATTTGCTAGAATTTCCTCTCGCCTATCAGGTATCGTGATGACCTGACCATTTTCATAATGCAATGAAGGCAATACAACCACTATCATCGGTATGTTAAAGCTTTGTAGTTTATCAATAATCTCAGCCCAATGCTTACTAAACTGACTAAAGCCTTTCGACTGATGTTTGGCTGCATGATGCTTGTGTAACGATTGCCACCATTCTTGAAATACGGGTTTATATTTCCAATTCAAATGGGTGGCTAATGCTGAATGGGCAAATAAAGGCTGCAACCATGCTTTCATTCCTGATGGTGATTCATATTTGGGTAATGCTGTCGTATTCAAGGCAGTTAAATCATCCGCATTCACACATAAAATAAGTTGTGTTGGTTGAATAATCGGTAAAAAACGACGAACAAGCACAGGGAAGCTGCGTGGGTCGGCTCCTGAATAACCTGCATTATACGCCAACACATTGGGCAAAGCATTGAGTATTGACACAAAATTCTGCTCACGAGAAACATGCTTGGCTTCCACAAAAGAATCACCCAGCACCAAAAGCCTATGCTTTGGCAGTGCCCCAAGAGCACCATTGTTAAAACCATAAGCATCCGTGGTATAGTGATTAAAACCTTCATAAGTGCGTAAAATACGACTAAATGGTGCTTTCATCGGCCCAAGATCAGGGTCAAACACCACGGCTACAGGTGAAACAACAAAAAACCTCACGTAGCCTTCAAATACCAACAGTGTAAATATTACAATGAGGATTTTCACCAAAAACCGCGCCCTAAATATCTTTTGAAACAACAACTAAACCAACCTTCTTAGCATGATTTTATCACACCATTGCAGCAACCTGATTCATTGCATAAGAAGCCTATCTTTTCCATTTTTTCAGAGGTCACACAAATGAAATAAGATTGTATCACTTTTCTTCCAATATATCGGCATACAATGTTTCAAATCGCTGCACTTGTTTATCCCATGAAAAATCAAGTGCATGCACACGATTATCATCACATAATCGATTGTTCGCCAACGCCGCTTGCATGGCTTGTGCCAAAGCTTGCACATCATCTGCCACAACCAATACCACATCATCATTGCTCGGTAATACTTCGGGAATACCACCCACCTTGCTAGCCACAATCGGCAAGCTATGTGCCATGGCTTCAAGCAACACAATACCAAAAGGTTCTTCTCTGCTTGGCAATACAAACAAATCCGCTGCTTCCATCAAAGCATGTACTGCCGCTTGAGGTACAAAACCTAAAAACTTTACATTGTCCTGCAAACCAAGTGTGACCACCATGTTCTTCAATGACGTTTCCAAACTGCCCGTGCCAGCTATCCACAACTGTGCCTTAGGGTTTGCAGCCACAATATCTACCCATGCCTTGAGCAACACATCTTGCCCCTTAAAATCTTCCAAACGT
>JALUWH010000122.1 GCA_027019685.1 Ghiorsea sp.
TAGTACGCAAGATAACATTTTAGCCTTTTATAATCGACAAGGTAAGGCAGATTTATTCTTTGATGCGTGGTTGCTAACCATGGGTTTAACCCCGTTGCAAGAAGGTAATATTCATTGGCACGATGAACCACCTCTGGCATTACTTCCTTTGAACATGCGGCAATATGTACGCGCTGTTTTATCACCTGCTTTAACCATGGGCATGCAAAGTGAGTATCAACGCCAGTGGCATAGCGGTGCATGGGTTCAACGTGGAACGCATCAGTTTAAGAATATGTTTTTACAAGTTGCCTTTGAAACCAAGGCTGAAATTCAGCCAAAAATGGGTTGCAAGTCGTTTGTTTTGAAAGGTAAGCATGTAAAATTACAAGCGAGTTTGCTTGAAATTGCACAACAAGGCGATGCTGGTATTCCTGCATGGCAAATTACTGCGGAGGATAAAAAGATGTTATGAAAAAGAAACTAAGTCAATATAGTTTGGTGGCTTTGCTTGGTTTGTCGTTAAGCCCCTTGGCATACGCTGATGACTGGTCTGGTTATGCGGATGTTTCACTGCTAGCAGGAGCATATTCGGGAACTACTACACGAACAGCGATTAATGCTTATGGTGCAAGTTTAAATGTGGACTATTTGGAGCGGACTGGTGTTAAGTTAGCGGGGTCACAATTAACACTTACTGATAATGGTATTGCTATTGCCCAACAGTCGGCATTTGCGAGTGCATATTGGAATTATTTTTGCGACACACTGGGTGGTGTATTTAAGTTTCGCTTGGATGTACATCAAGCAGATTTAAGCGATGATTTTACTTACAAGGATAGTGTGCGGGCTTATGCACCTCAAATATCATTTGTGAATTATCAAAAAAGCTTTTATGCGGATTTAGGGTATAGCAAATCCACATACGACTTAGGTCTTGAAGCCAAACAATATACACCCACATTGGGTTTTGCCTTTAATCAAGGTGCAGATTGGCTGCAAACGCGTGGTTATTTGATTGATACTACAGATACAGGAAGTGGTGTGGTGTCATCTACACAGGCGGTAGAGTTTAAATTAACGCATTGGACTGCGCCAGGTTCTGTTTTTTCTCAGTATTTTATTAATGCGCTTGTTGGCGAACGTATTCTAGCTGTAGATGGTGATGCTGCTGCTATTTATAGCTTGGTAGATAAACAGCAGGGCGGTGGTTCTATAGGCATTGCATGGCAAAGCCATTATGTCGATGGCATGCTGATGTTCAGCGTGGATCAGTATTTGGATCAAGCAACCAATGCATCTTATATCAATAGTCTTGCATACATCAGTATTAGTAAATCATGGTAAAAAGGATAAAAGTAATGAAAAGATTCATAATGGTAAGTTTATTAAGTTTAGGTTTGGCGAATGCTGCTTTAGCTAGTGAAAACCAAGAGGCTTGGCAAAAATCACATGTGTTAGAAAGCAAAGGTGAGTATGAAAAAGCAGCGGCAGTGCTGACACCACTGCTGAATAATAAAGCAAGTGAGTATGCTTTACTTCGTTATGGTTGGTTAAACTATCTTCAGGGTAACTACAATGATGCTATTGATAGTTATAAACGTGCGTTAAATTTTAACCCACGTTCTTTTGATGCGCGATTGGGCATGAGTTTACCTTTAATGGCGCAAGGACGTTGGAAAGAAGCCAGTCGATATTTGAAACAAGTGATTGGGCAGTCGCCTTATCATTATTTGGCTCATGTTCGACTGATGATATGTGAAGAAGGTTTGCGACAATGGGAAATACTAGAGAAACATAGTCAATCTATGGCAGCTTATTACCCTTCAGATGCAACAATTTTAGTTTATTTAGCAAGAGCTTATGCTTGGCAAGACAAAGAAACACAAGCTCAAGCGACTTATAAGCGTGTGCTTCAACGTTTTCCCAATCATATTGAAGCCAATAATTTTCTAAAAAATCAGTCGAACTAAGTTTACAGACCTAGCCTTGATGAAATCCATTGCCCAATAGCATGGGTTTCATCGGGGCAAACGCTGTGTTCCATGTTGTATTCATGCCATTCCACTTGATAACCAAGGTTTTTTATAAAATCAGCAGAAGCTTTGCCGTATTCATAAAGCACCACAGGGTCTTGCTTGCCATGTGCCATGAAAACTGGGGTAGTTTTTGTGGCAGGGTTGAGTGTTTTTTCTATGTGGGTGTGAAGGGGTAGGTAGCAAGATAAACCCATGATACCAGCCAGTGGTTGGTCTATGGTCAGCCCTGTATAAAGCGCCATAGCACCACCTTGGGAAAAACCGACTAAAATGATGCGTTCGTTAGGAATACCACGTGCGT
>JALUWH010000123.1 GCA_027019685.1 Ghiorsea sp.
GCGACTCTCAATTTATAGTATCTGTCAACGGCGGAGTTAAATTCAGCAGTTTTTTCGTAAGAAGTATTACGAAAAGTAACCTTAAGCGACTCTATCTATCAAGTCCGTTTTAACGATTTTTTCGTTTGAAACTTATATAAATCTGAATCTATTAAACCCTCCTCCTTTTTTTCTTTAAGTCTATAAGAATCACCAAGTATATTGATGACATGAGAGTGATGCAACAGCCTATCGAGAATAGCGGTCGTTACAACTTTGTCATTGGCGAATATCCCACTCCACTGACTGAAGACAAGGTTGGATGTGACAATCACCGACCCTCTTTCATACCGTTTGGAGATCACCTGAAAGAAGTGATGGGCATCATCCTTGCTCATAGGGAAATATCCTATCTCATCGATGACAAGCAGTGAGGGTGCCATAACGGCTTGTTTGATAAAGGAGTCGTAGCGCTTCTCCTTTTTTGCATGGGTCATCTGAATGATAAGATCACTTGCGGTAATGAATCTTGCTTTTATCCTCTTTTGCACAGCAGCATACGCCAAAGCGATGGCAAGATGGGTTTTTCCAACTCCTGAGTGTCCAAGCAGGATGATATTTTCCTTACGCTTTATAAACTCCAAAGTGGAGAGCTCCTCTATCTGTCTGCGATTGACTCCGACGGTAAAATCGAAATCGAACTGCTCAAGCGTCTTAATTGTCGGGAACCCTGCCATCTTCGTAAGTGTCGCACGAGATCTTTGTGCTCTATTATCCGCTTCTCTTTTGAGATTTTCATAAAGATACTCACTATACTTCCACCCCTCCTTTGCGGCTTGGTTGGAGAGACTGTGATGATGTTCGCTTATCGTTGGAAGTTGCAACTCTTTGCACAGCAACGCTATCTGTTCATTTATCGCCATAATGCACTTCCGATATAGTCGATATTATTGGCTGCAAGCGATGGTAGTATCACTAAAGCCGCTGTCGGTATCAAACTATCGTAGCTTTGCAGATCGCGCAGAGGGATATGCAGCATCTTCGCTCTCTTAGAGTTTTTGCTCTCTTGCGCTATACTTGCATCTACAACCTTTCTTGGATGGACGCCATTATAAGGTTTGGGTACAGAAAGCAGGTGGGGCTGCTCCTGTGCCAACAGATCGAATGGTCGCTGCAAGGTTGTAGCGTGTATCCTCGCATTAGCCGTAAAATCCAACCAGTCCATCACCTCTGCATTGGCATTCTCCAGATTGATTGTATACCCCATAAGTGAGAGACGCGTTTTTAGCATATTGTGAAAGCTGTATCGGAAATAGTGGTTGAAGCGTTCCACTTTCCCTTTGGTTTGCGCACGGTAGGGTTTACAGACTTTGAGCTTCATACCGCAATGTTTCTCTGCAAAGTCGCGAAACTGCTCGTTGAATTTGTGCTTCCCTTTGCCGTAAGCGTTTCGTTTGATGATGACTGTCTTCATGTTGTCATACAAAGCCTCTTTTGGTACTCCTCCGAAGTAGGTAAACGCGTTCATATGGCATTGTATCAGTGTTTCGACTTTCTCGTTATCAACATACTCTACATACGAAGTACGGGAATACCCCATTGTAGCTACAAAAGCGGAGAGTCCGTCTTTTTTAAACTCTACCCAGTCAACTTGCATCTGCTGCCCTTTATCGGTCTCGAATCGAACAAGTGGTTCCTCGTCTTGAACCTTTTGGCGCAGATTGTGTCTTTGTATAATATCGTTCATCCATCGTAGTGAACCTTTATAGCCTAGTTTTTGAATCTCTTGATATATTGCCGTGTTTGGAATATGCAACCCAAGTTTATGTGCTTCTTGGAGCATCTGTGCGATATGTGGCAGATAAGGATCTACCGTTGTTGCTACCCTCTCTCTTTTTATAACGGGGATATAGCCTTTTGGAAGTTTGGCATATTTAGCGACGGTATTTCTGTTGATTCCGAGTTTGCGTGCTATCGCACTTTTACTCAAACCCTCTTCTATCATTTGATGTATCATTTTTACTTCACCTTTTTTCAGCATTGGTCTCCTTTTAAAAATTAAAAAGAGACTGTAACAAAATTAATTTGTTTTTTTAAGCTTTAGGTTGTAAAAACTACTTCTTTAGCAGTTTTTATACTGCTTATTTTAGCACCGCCGGTGACAGCTGAGAAGTGGATACGCAACGCACAAGAGGTAAAGATACCGAAAAAATATCGTAAAATCGGTGCGGATGCGTTTAGGGAAAATCTCTCTTACTGTAACATTGCTCCCTCTTCGGTAATACTACATAAAAAAGTTTTGGAAGATGTAG
>JALUWH010000124.1 GCA_027019685.1 Ghiorsea sp.
CTGCCAAAGGTTGTTTGCGTGAAACCACCACATTTTCAGGGCGGTGTTGCACTTCAATAATCGCAAAATCAAATGTTTCATTTAACAGGTCACCTGCATTCACAAAACCTGTGTCAGCTTCTGAACGCGGTAAAAATGCTTCTAAACCACCCAAATCAACGCGGAAACCACCTTTGACTTCCTTCACAACTTTACCCGAAATTGTTTCACCAGCTTCTTTGGCTGCAACAACAACATCCATCAATTTGCGTCGTTTGGCTTGTAAAACAGACAGCTCAACACCCAAACGGCCTTTACCAACCATCAATGCTGATATGTCATCACCAATACTTGGCACTTCTTCACCAATAGAAGCAAACTCAGAAACTTTAATAACGCCTTCGCTGTTGCCTTTAAGGTCAACAGTGACCACCTCAGCATCTATGGCTACAACAACACCTGTCACATATTCGCCGCGCGAAAGCTTGGGTTGCTCTTCTAGCGAAGCTTCAAAAAGGGCTGCAAACGATTCTTCTTCGTTAGCAACAGCCTCAGCTGGCGCAATTGGCTCAGTTGGTTGAACTTTTTGTTCAATAGTATCATCAGGTTTGGCTTCAGTGTTCATGTTTAACTCACTCATTTTTTATTAATCAACTTTCTTCGTTCTAAAACATTTAATATTCTATCAACAACATCATCCATCGTCATCGTTGTTGAATCGATATGAATGGCATCCATTGCTTTTTCCAGTGGTGCACAATCCCTATCTGTATCTCGCTCATCACGCTCTCGCAACTCTGCTGCAATACGCTCCAAGTCCGCATCCGCGCCTTTGGCTTTAAGCTGACTCCAACGTCTTCTTGCTCGCTCACGTTGAGATGCAGTCAAATAAAACTTGGCTTGTGCATCAGGCAACACAACCGTGCCAATGTCACGACCATCCATCACGCAACCAAGCTTGGCAATATCTCGCTGCACATCCAATAAAGCCGCTCGAACTTGAGGCATGGCAGCCACTTTGGATGCGCGTGCGCCTGCATTCTCATCACGAAGCTGCGAAGTGCAATCCTTTTCAACATCCGCCTCTTTGAAGAAGATACCATCAGCCTTCCAAACCATGGAAGTTATCGCATTATCAAGCATAGATAACACGGCATTTTCATCATCCAACGACACCGCTTCTTCTTCAGCTCGCCAACCTATATAGCGATATAAAAGCCCTGTATCCAACACTGGCAAAGCCAGTTCCTCACCAATCAGTGCAGCAATCGTACCCTTACCTGAACCCGAAGGACCATCAATCGCAATTTGTAAACCTTGATTCACCAGCCATCTACTCATGTTTCTTCCCAACGCACATTCATACCTATGCTTTGCGCCAAATCTACAAAGCTTGGGAATGATGTGGCAATCGCAGCCGCATTTTCAATGCGGATTTCTTTATCCATTTTTTGTGCCGCAACTGCCATCGCCATGGCAATTCTATGGTCACCATGAGCATCTACAGTCACCCCACCCTTGAGGTTTGGTTTACCATGAATGATTGCGCCATCTTCTTTTTCTTCAATATCTGCACCACACGCTTGAAGGGCAGCTACCATGGTTGCGATACGGTCGGATTCTTTAACCCGCAACTCTTCAGCTTCATCCAAGATAAAGGTGCCATCGGACAATGCTGCTGCCACAAACAACACAGGAAACTCATCAATAGCATCTGGAATATCTTGTGGGTTCACCTTCATACCCTGCAAACGGGTAGCTTTCACACGAATATCTGCCACAGGCTCTGCACCCACAGTGTTTTCAGCTTCCAATGTTAAGTCTGCCTGCATATCCGCCATCACCCTGCGCCAACCATCACGCCTTGGGTTAATACCAATACTGTTCAATAATACATCAGAGCTATCAATAATGGATGCAGCCACAGCAAAAAATGTAGCTGAAGATGGGTCTGCTGGAATTTGCACCACATCTTTGGGTGCAGTGAGTTTACCACAAGGTTTTAAACGCGAAGTCAAAGCATCCACACGCTCCACATCTTGCCCAAACAAAGGAAGCATACGTTCAGTATGGTCTCGCGTGGCTTTAGGCTCGGTAACAGATGTTTCACCATCAGCAAACAACCCTGCCAATAATACACATGATTTCACTTGTGCTGATGCCACGGGTGACTGGAAGTCCATGCCTTTTAATTTGCCGCCACGAATCGACAATGGCATTTTATTACCACCTTCACGACCATCGACTTTAGCACCCATCATTCTCACTGGGTCTGCTACCCTTGCCATAGGACGCGAATGCAATGAAGC
>JALUWH010000125.1 GCA_027019685.1 Ghiorsea sp.
ACCTATGCCTGGCGATGAAAGCCAAGCACTTGCTTCCATGGGTATTTATGTGTTTAGTGCCCAATATTTACGTGAACGTTTGATTCAAGATGCCAAAGATGAAGCATCGACCCATGATTTCGGGCATGACCTTATTCCTCACGCTATTGAACATGCCAATGCATTTGCTTTTCCATTTTTAGATGCCAATACAGGTGCATCGGGTTATTGGAAAGATGTGGGCACAGTGGATTCGTATTGGGAAGCCAATATTAATTTGGCAGAAATTGAACCTGAATTGAATTTATATGATAATGATTGGCCCATTTGGACATATCAAGACCAACTACCACCCGCAAAATTTGCTTTTGATAGTGACGAACGCCGTGGCATGGCAGTGGATTCTATGATTTCAGGGGGCTGCTTGATTACGGGTTCAACGGTGCGCCGCTCTGTGTTGTTCTCCAATGTTCGGGTGCATTCATATAGCAATGTTGAAGATTCTGTGATTTTACCTGATGTGGAAATTCACCAAAATTGCACCATTAAACGTTGTGTGATTGATAAAGGTTCAGTGATTCCCGCAGGCACAGAAATTGGCGTTAATGCTGAAGATGATGCCAAACGTTTTTATGTGTCTGAAAAGGGTGTTGTCTTGGTTACTCCTGAAATGTTAGGTCAAAAAATGCATCAACTTTAGTTCGTCAAGTTTGAGCTTTAGGTTGTATGGTGGACGCTGCACTATCCATCATGCAGCCTTGGGCTTTTGAATGCGTTAAATACAGTCACAAGGAATATTATGAGCCAACCATTATCCGTTATTTTTTACTGGCACATGCATCAGCCGTTTTACCGTGAAGCTGATACAGGACGTTATCATTTGCCGTGGGTTTATCTGCATGCCATGAAAGATTATACCGATATGGCAGAGATTTTATTGCAAATTCCTCATGCCAAAGCGGTGATGAATTATGTGCCTTCACTCACGCATCAAATCGAAGATTATGCAGTGCATTTGCGCGACTTTTTGGATGGTAAAACATCAGAAATCAATGATCCGCTATTGGCAGCTTTGGCTCAAGAACAAACCTTTGATAAAGTTTCGCGCACATATCTTTTAGAAACATGTTTTCGTTTGAACCATGAACGTAATATGCAACGTTACCCTGCATATTCTAACTTGTTTAACATGGTGGAACACGCTAAAAACACGAATACTATCGACTATTTGGGTGAGAATTTCTTTGCTGATTTGGTCACTTGGTATCATCTGGCTTGGTTGGGTGAAACGGTGCGTCAAAACAACTTTGTTGCTCGCCGCCTAATTGAAAAAGCAGGTGCTTTTACAACTCAAGACCGCCGTGATTTACTCACACTTATCACAAGCCTGCTGGAAAACATTCCTGCTTTGCACCGCAAGCTGGTCGATTCAGGTAAACTTGAGCTTACCACCACACCTTATGCCCATCCCATCATGCCCTTGATGCTTGATTTTGAATCAGCGCATCAAACTGTAGCTGATGCTTTGATTCCTGATGAGCCATACCCCGGTGGTGAAGAACGTGCGTTAGACCATATTCACAAAGCCCAACAAAGCCATGAGCAAGTGTTTGGGCATCAAGCCAAAGGTTGCTGGCCTGCGGAAGGTGCGGTTTGTAATGATACCCTTGCTTTACTGGGGCAATCAGGTTTTGACTGGTGTGCCACAGGTGAAGCAGTGTTGCACCATTCACTTAAATACAATTTACGCGAGCAACAAGGTAACCGCGATTTATATCACCCTTGGTTGGTGGGTGAAGATGATAAACAAATCACATGTTTCTTCCGTGATGATAGGTTGTCTGACTTATTAGGCTTTGAATACAGCAAATGGAATACCGATGATGC
>JALUWH010000126.1 GCA_027019685.1 Ghiorsea sp.
AAGAAATTGATGAGGATGTATTGCATTGGGTGGACAAAACACCCGACACAGAAGAAGGTAAAGTGGCTGCCAAAGAAGAAGTGGATGCACATATGGCGGCAATTCGAGAGATGTTGGGCTTGGACGAATAGGTTGTTCATTTGCAAAGGGTTGCTTGTTTAGCTACTCTAACAGAGGTTTCACTCAGGCTTTGTAGGTTTTGGTATACTAAGGGGGGCTTTAGTGGTGGGGGGTATTTTGAAGAAAAACATTTTGAGTAGGTGGTATGAAAGTACAATGAAGCAGAGTTATTCTGACATGTGGGATGCCATCGTTCGCAAAAAAGCCAAGGTTTTTTACTATGTTTTTTTGCCTATTGTAGCCATATTTTCAGTATTTAATTTCTTGTCAGGTTTTACGGTAATCGCTTCTGTGGAAGCTGTTGTTTTCCTTGCTGCACTGACTACAGTTGTTTTACAACAAAAAATAAGTTGTAAATTGTTTTTATATTTGAGCGTGGCGTATACTACATGCGTTGTTTTGGCGTTTCTTTTTTTTCCAGCAGTTGGTAATAATGCTTATGTATGGGCTATAGGTTTACCTTTCTTTACAAGTTATTTGGTTGGCTCGCGAGCAACCCTTTATTGGGGCTTAGGTTTTTTGTTGGTTGCCACGGTAGTGGGCACTAGCTTTTTTTACTTAGGGTATTCGTTATATTGGTCTTGGGAGTTGGCTCCTTATATTGTGCTACCATATATCGTTTCTATGGTGTTTGCCGTTTCATTTGCGCGATATGTAGAAAGGTATATTCATGATTTAAAACAAGCTCAGGAAAAAAGTGCGCAAGATGCAAAGGCCTTGGAAGAAAGCGAAACACGATATAAAACATTACTGCAATCATCAATGAATGCTGTGGGCGTGCATCAACAAGGAAGGTGGGTTTATGCAAATCCAGCTTGTGTGAAACTGTTGGGTGCAGAAAAACTAGATGATTTGATAGGGGAACCTATCATTGATTTCGTGCACCCAGAATACCGTATGATGGCACTTGAGCGTATTGAAGAAATGCAAAAGAATAAAAAGCCTGTGTCTATGGTTGAAGAAAGGTTTGTGCGTTTAAATGGAGAGACTTTTCCTGCGGAGGTGAGTTCCGCACCGGTTGTGTTTGATGGTGAAGAAGCATTCATGATTACGGCTAGAGATATTTCAGAGCTTAAACAATATGAAAAAGAGCAAAGAGAGATGCAATACCAATTAGAACATGTACAACGTTTAGAGTCTTTGGGTGTGTTAGCAGGTGGTATTGCTCATGATTTTAATAATTTACTTACGGCGATTGCAGGCAATGCGGAGTTGCTACGTTTAGAATTAACAGAGGTGGAAACAGCTCAAACTTATATGGATCATATTGATGATAGTTGTAATCATGCTGCGGACTTGTGCAAACAAATGTTAGCCTATGCGGGTAAAGGTCAATATAAAATTGATGCGATTGAACTCAATGATTTGGTGGAGTCTATAAGTCGTTTGATGCGAGCATCGGTGAGCAGTCGTATTCGTTTGGGTGTTCAGTTGGATGAAGATTTACCTATGATTGAAGGTGATGTGTCGCAAGTTAAACAGGTGATTCTTAATTTCATTGTGAACTCAGCAGATGCCATTGGCGAACAAGACGGACAGATAAAAATCAGTACATTTCGTAGAGTATTGAATAGGAAGAAGTTGGGTGTGCTTTATAATGGCACACATATGGATGAAGGCGAGTATGTAGTGCTTGAGGTTAAAGATTCAGGCTGTGGCATGAGTGAATCGTTGCAAAAGAAAATATTTGACCCCTTTGTGACGACCAAAACTACGGGAAGTGGTCTGGGTTTATCTGCTGTGTTGGGTATTGTGAAAGCCCATCACGGTGGACTAGAAGTTCATAGTAAAGAGAATAAAGGTACGGTTTTTAGAGTGTTCTTTCCAATATCAGGGTCTAAAACCACAAGTATTTCAGTTGCTACAGTCGAAATAGATGCTTGGGATGGTGCAGGTTTAATTTTAGTGGTGGATGATGATGCTACGGTGCGAGATGTTGTAACGGCATTTGCTGGAAAATTACATTTTGATGTGATGTACGCAGAAGATGGGCGGTCTGGTGTAGATATGTTTCAACAGTATCATCATAAATTACAGGCTGTGGTCATGGATATGACTATGCCTAGGCTGGGTGGGTTGGATGCTATGCGGGAAATGCGTAAGATTGATGCTCATGTACCTATTGTACTGATGTCAGGTTATGCAGAATCCGAAGCTTT
>JALUWH010000127.1 GCA_027019685.1 Ghiorsea sp.
CATTTTGTAATACCACATAATGCGTCACCACACCCTTGCTATTTCGTACAGGAGAAACAGATGTACTCACAGGGTAAAAGCGACCATCTTTCTTTTTATTCACAAGTTTACCTTGCCACGCCTCACCTCGCTGCAACTTATCCAGTGCTTTTTGAACCTGCTTTTCCGATTGGGTTGGGCTACTTAACAAATCTAAGGCTGATTGACCAATAGCTTCATGTGCTGCATAACCTGTTAAAGATACAAATGCAGGGTTTGCATATTGAATCAGAGCTTGTGTATCAACAATAGCAATCGCTTCACCTGAATATTCCACAGCATTGGCAAGCAAACTCAAGTAATTCTGCTTGCACTGTTTTTTTGATATATAAAAGGCTAGCAGGCATGCTGAAACCAAGATAAGCAACACACCAATATAAAACCATGTATCCTGATAAACGAACTTGGTCATATTATGGTGATCCGCCATATAAACCCATTCAAACACTTCAGTAAGAATCAAAAAACCCAATATGCTAATCACTATCGCATGAGCTAAGACTCTTAACCAGGATATCTCTTGTGAAAAACAATTGCGATAAAGTGCCATATTTACCTCTCACCTTGTTGCCATTTCCAGTATAGCGAACAATGTGATGCTTGTCACACTTTAAGGACTGCTTATTTAGAGGCTTTTAGGATGTGTGGCGTAATTGACGCTTATTTTGACCCTTAACCTTCAGCCGCCTATGCACATCTAAACCTTTCGCAAATGGTTTTAGAAAGTTGGGGACTTTACGCCCTTCAAGCTTCATAATATCTTTCAGCAATAATGCTGCCACATCTTCTTCTGCAGCATGCTGTACTTGCGTACGGTATATATATAAGAGCTGTGCTAAGCGTTCTAAAGATATTTTCCATGTGCTATTGGTTTGCTCATACACCCACAAGGAAAAGGCGAAAAAATGTTGGAAAACATCACCATCTGACCACAGCAAAGCAATGCTACGTTTAAAATTCCCACTATTATAATATAAGTTCCAAAAACGCGCGAAGCGCTTCATGTTTTGAATATCGATAAAACTAAGCACATTATTTTTCAGAATATCATAGGGCGGTTTATCTGAATATACCATACCATACAGGTCATCATGGCGATGCAATGTTGTTCCCGCGAGTTTTTTTAAAATACCAATTTGAATTTCAGAAGCACTCATAGCCCATAATTGGTTCAAACCACGTCCAAAACTTGTCAAATCTTCGCCTGGTAAACCCACGATGAGGTCTAAGTGCATATGTGCTGCTGTTTCATGTTCAAGAAAATAAATGTTTTCTTCAATTTTTTTCATTTTTAAATTGCGATGAATGTTTTTGGCAACATCCAAGTTCAATGTTTGTATGCCTATCTCAAGCTGAAGTGTTGCAGGTTCAAACTGGGTCATACGTTCTTTTAAGGCTGCTGGAAAATGGTCTGGAATGACTTCAAAATGTACAAAATAAGGTGTTGGTTTACTTAAAAAGAAATCCAATAAACGTGAAGCAATGTTGACATTCAAATTAAATGTACGGTCAATAAATTTAAAATTACGCACACCACGCTGCCATAATTTTTCCAAAGCTTGCAGAAATGTATCAATATCAAAGTTTCTTACTTTTTCATCCATGGAAGATAAACAGAACTCACACTGAAATGGGCAACCTCTTGATGCTTCTACATAAATATAACGATTGGCTACATCTTCATCTGTATAATAATCGTAAGGCATTTGAATAGCTGCAATATCGGGTAAAGGTGCCTGAATGATTCGCTCTGTAGGTGCAAGCCCACTGCGTATAGCTTTTACAAGCTGATAAAAAGCTAAATCACCTTCTCCTTGCACAATATAATCTGCAGCATCAAAGTTAACACGTAAAGGTGAGTGGCTAACTTCAGGCCCACCCAAAACAATCAATGTTTCTGGAGAAACTTTTTTTAAAGTTTCAACCAAATCTGCGCATTGCTCTGCATTCCAAATATAAACACCTAATCCAACCAAGATTGGTTTAACCGTCAAAATTTTCTCTACAATATCCTGAATATTGTCATTAATTGTAAATTCCACGATAGACGTATCAGGCATCAACTCTTGCATATTGGCATAAAGGTAACGCAAGCCAATCGCACTATGTGTATAGCGCGCATTGAGTGTTGTTAGTAGAATATTGTTGTTCATATAAGAATCATAGCCTTAGCTATCAAGAAAACCTAGCAATGCTTTAGCTAAGCAATAAATAAAAAAGCGGGGCCTGCCAATTGGGG
>JALUWH010000128.1 GCA_027019685.1 Ghiorsea sp.
CAAAGGTGTTGTTGTGATTGGTGAAGCATTATACCCCAACAGTGATGAAACAGCCCAATCATTTACCGTGCGCATCCAGCAAGCTATGGATACAAACCAAACCACTGCTGATCATTATTTCAACCCAACTTCAACTTAACTAGCACTTCCTTAATGTTAATGCACAAACTGAATATCTAAGGTTCGCATATAAGTATGCAAGCCTGCATCTTGTACAGGAAATACATAGGCATCGGTATCCGATTCATTATGATGCGAATGCCACCAGCCTGGAGGAGTGACAAACACTGTATTTTTCTCCCACATCGCTTTCACAGGATTAATAATCTTACCATCAGCATCCACTTTCTTGCCAATCAAGGTATAAGTATTTTCACCCGCAGATACTGCCAAATCCAAAGCCACCGATTGATGGCGATGCGGCTTTTGCATTTGTTGTTTAGGCAGTAAATTAAACAATGTCCACATGGTGTGGGTCACTGTTTTACTTTTAGCGCTGGCATGGTTGCCTAAGATAATGCCCACACGATTGCGATTTTCTTTCATTGCCACTTCACGAATACGTTCAACTTCATCTAGCATATATTTTTTACTGTAAAATGCTGGTTTAAACATCGCTTTATTGGGCACAACACCCATATGTTCAAGCAATGGGCCATCATGCGTCCAGTACAAAGCACTATCTTCGTCAGCAAAGTGGGTTACGCCTTTATTACACGGCAAGGTAAACGAATCTCCTTCTTGCCACTTGATGGTACCTGTTTCAGTTTCCGTATAACCTGAGCCACGCATGACAAAAAATATTTCAGATGTCGCTTCAACATGGGTATGAATATTTTCACTCGGATTGATGCGAATGTAATTGGCAAGCAAGTTCGGGGATGTTGCCAAATACGGTGTTTCCAACTCTTTGGATAAATCCAAAGCAATCACGCGGGTTTCACCATGTTCATGCAACGATGCAGGAAATGGCTGAATCGGCACTTCTTTTAAATCAGGTGTAGCTGCCGAGGAGTATTCCCAACTAATAACTTCTTGCGCCCATGTTTCATTCATATCTTGCCTCGCTTAACCCAAAATCATGGCGCATACTGAGGTTTGATTGAAACAACTCAACTAAGTTTTTCTTATTCTTTTCTACCAAAAAGCTTATCCAAGTCATACAAAGATAAACGTACATAGGTTGGTCTGCCATGATTGCATTGTGCAATATTGGGTGTTTTCTCCATTTCTCGCAGTAGATTGACTTGTTCTTCATGACGCAGTGTACGCCCTGCTTTAATCGAACCCTTACAAGCGCGGTTACCCAGCCAACGCTCTAAAATTCGACCTAAACCTGTATGCCCAGCCTCTGCTTTCATGCCCAACAACATACAAGACTCAATCAACTCTGCGACAAGCTCCACAGGCGGTTCTTTGCTTAACATGGCAGGAATACTTTGAATCAACACCGTTTGTTCATCTTTGATGGATAAAGATACGGCAAAATCTTGCAAAACATTTGGGTTGTCTTGCACCCATGCCATCCTTTCGCCATCTAAAAGTAAGGGTTCAGGTGTGAGCAACATTTGCGCTACTACTTTGCCACCTGATAATTGTGCTTTCAGCTTTTCAAAGGTCATGCGTTCATGCGCTGCATGTTGATCGACCAAAATAATACCATCATCGGTTTGAGCCAATACATAACATTGGTGAATTTGTGCTAAAGGTTGCCCCAAATCCAAAACATCTTCGGCTGTATACTGTGGATTGCCTTGAGCGGAAAACAATAGTCTTTGTACATCCTGCGGCACTTGCCTTGAGGCTTGTGTGCGGTAGTTCGCTGTGGATTCTGAGACAAAACGTGGCATGGAGCTATGTGCTACAGGGAGCGGTGTTGTATATGATGATTGCATGGCATGTAATGCTTTATCTGTTGTCGTGCTTGCCACAGTTTGCCCCATGCGCTCAATACCAGCCCGTACACAACCCACAATAGCAGCAAAAACAGTTTGCGGTGATTTAAAGCGAACTTCTCGCTTGGCAGGGTGCACATTGACATCCACAGCCGCAGGGTCGATTTCCAAACGAATCACAGCCACAGGGTAACGGTCATGAAACATCACATCCCTATAACCTGCTCTTAAGGCTGCAATCAATTGTTTATCACGAATCACCCGCCCGTTCACCAAAAACAACATACGTGTACTGTCGCGGTGATGAAATGTTGCTAACCCCAAATAACCCGTGACTTGCATACCTTCATGCTCCAAGGTCTGCGGCAAGAAATTATCTGCAAAATCATTGGGCATAATGGCAAGCACTCTTGCTTCTTCACTTTGCACCATAAAATCAAAACGTTTACGCCCATCAAGCTCTAAAGACATAGCAACATTGGGGTGTGCCAATGCTAACCCTTTGAATACTTCGACAATGGCTGCTTCTTCTGTTTTATCGGTGCGCATAAATTGCAAACGTGCAGGTGTATTTAAAAATAAGTCCAAAATTTCAATTTTTGTGCCTTTACGTTTGGCTGCAGGTCGCATTTGTGTGTTCAAACCACCATCCACACGCACTTCCACACCCTCTTGGCTGCCTTTGCTGCATGTGGTCATGCGAAAGCGTGATACCGAAGCGATTGAAGGCAACGCTTCGCCCCTAAAACCATGCGAAGCAATGCGGTGTAAGTCTTCAGATGATTCAATTTTACTGGTGGCGTGCCGCTGTAGTGCAAGCTCCGCATCGGCTGGCGACATACCCATACCATCATCTTCAACTTCAATACGTTTTTTCCCAGCTTGTTCTATACGCACCACAATACGCTTCGCACCTGCATCCACGCTGTTTTCCATCAACTCTTTCACTGCTGACGCAGGGCGCTCTACCACCTCACCTGCAGCAATTTGGTTGGCAACTTGTGGTGGTAAAATATGAATAAAAGACTGGCTCATGCAACAACCCTAGCCAACTCTTTGCTTTAATCCAAAAATAACTTAAACTTGTTCTTGTTGCATAGAATTGGAGGCTGCCATGAGTGAAGAAAACAAAGCGTTTGATATGAATACTATCGTCAAAGATAAAAGTATTTGGGTTCGCCTGCTTTATATGCTGCTATTTGCTTTCCTCTATTCTGCGGCTGAATTTGTTATTTTAGCTGTGGTTATCTATCAATTCTTACATGTGCTACTGACGGGTGGTGATAAAGATGAGCGGGTAAAAAACCTTGGCTCTCAGCTTTCAGTATATGTATATCAAATCTTACAATTCCAAACTTTTAATACCGAAGACAAACCTTTTCCTATGGCAGACTGGCCAGAAGCTAAAAAGCTAAGCCAAGCAGAAGACAAACCCAAAGCAGCCCCGCGCAAACGCACAACCACAAGAAAAACACCTGCAAAAAAGGCAACTACTAAAAAAACTACAATCAAACGTACATCTACAGCTAAAAAAACTGACTCTAAAGTTGATGAAGCAACGAAGGAAGCCTCGCAATCTGAAGATAAACCTTCTGAAAACAAAGCTTCTGAGTAATACAGCACTTATATAACGCACTACGCGTTTGAACATTTATCTTCTCACGCATAGCCGCGAGCTAGGACGAAAAACCAATACAGGCGGATTGGTCAAACAAATTCTAGGTAAACAATGTTCCATCTTTGAGTGGCAACGTAAACAGCCTAACGAAGAGCTTTTGCAACATATTCAAGATGAAAATGTTGCGTTGCTTTATCCACATGCTGACAACCAAGTGCTTGCTACACAGAACAACCCATTTGATAGTTATATTTTGATTGATGCCACATGGCAGGAAGCACAAAAAATGTATAATCATAGCCCTTACTTGCATGAGTTGCCTAAGGTATCGTTAAAACCAAGTTCGCCTTCAATTTATAGCTTGCGCCGAAATCAAAAAGAAACAGGCTTATGTACTGCAGAATGCGTTTCTGTTTTATTAAACTTATCTGGCCATACGAAACAAGCCAATATACTTGATGAAAAACTCATAAGTCATATCAAAAGCTTACACTAAGACTATTGGCAAGCCCTACTAAGAAAATCCATTCTATCCACGCCAAAGAATAATTGTGGGCGAACATCACCATGCAAAACAAACGTTGGCACACCAAAAGCCCCTGCTTTTAATGCTTGCTGTGTTGTTTCATCCAATTCCTGCTTGGCTTGCTCATGCGCAATGTGTCGCCAAGCTTGCGGCAGTTGCTTTTGTGCGAAAATATCATCCAACCAATGTTCGCTACGTATATCTACATCACCCGACCAAATGGCTTCAAATATGGCTTTACAAAAACAAACTCTATCATTCCCTTGCAATGCCCAAGCGATATACATCGCAGGGCGGCTATCAAAAGTCCCTGGTCGAATCATTTTAAAGGGAACATCCAAATACTCAGCCCAACGCTTTAAATCACGTAAAGAATACAAAGCTTTATTTTTAATCGTCGCAGGCGGTGTATTACCTGAAAGTTTGATAAGTTTAGGTAGGTTAACAGGTATCCAATTGACCTGAACATCATGCTCAGCCACGAACTTATCCATTTTTGTTACCGCTAAATAAGTATAGGGGCTAATAAAATCGAAATAAAAATCAATAGTTTTCATAAGCCTAGCTTACGGGATATGTATAAAAATACCACTCACTTTTAGCTGCGCCCATACTGTCATATAATGCTTGCGCTTGTTTATTATTGGGTGCTGTGAGCCAATGCAAACGCGCTGCACCTTGGGCTTTGGCATACTCTGCTGCATGTTTGATTAAGCTTTTAGCCATGCCTTGCCCACGATAATCAGGCATGGTGTATAAATCATTTAATACGGCAACTTTGGCTGTGATGCTTGTGGTATAAGAGAAATAAACCGTAGCAAAAGCAACAGCTTTCCCCTCTTTTCGATATAAGAATAAACAACCTTTATCACTTCCCTCACCAAACTGGCTGAAAAAGGTTTTATTCCTTGCATCATCAATATCAGCCACATGATAAAATTCTAAGTACGCGCGCACCAAGGGCAACAGCTCATCCAAATTCTTTTCAGAGACTGCTTCAATCATTGCTATATCTGTTCTCTTGTCTTATGAAACTCAATTTCAGGATGCTGCTCTTCGGTGTAGCTTAGCTTCCATGCTGATGGTGCAAGGTAAGTTAAGAAACCATCGCCATCTTCTGCCAAGTTGGCATCAAATAGCTTTTTGAAGGCTGCAAGTTTCTTTTCATCATCACATGTAATCCAGCGTGCCACCTGAAAATCTGTACCTACATAATCAGCATCCACTTTATATTCAGCTTTAAGACGCTCCACAGTGACTTCAAATTGAAGCACACCCACCGCACCCAAAATATAATCACCGCCTAAAAATGTGCGGAATACTTGCACAGCCCCTTCTTCAGAAAGCTGAATCAAACCTTTATGCAGTTGCTTGCGTTTAAGCGGGTCATTCAAACGAATACGGCGAAACATTTCAGGCGCAAAGTTGGGTACACCTGTAAATTTCAGTGGTTCTTTGCTGGTAAAAGTATCACCAATACGAATCGTGCCATGGTTATGAATGCCAATAATATCGCCAGCATACGCTTCTTCGACATGCGCTCTATCTTGCGCCATAAATATCGTGGCATTGGGTACTTTAATATCTTTGCCCAACCGATGATGGCGAACAGTCATACCCTTGGTGAATTTGCCTGAACACATGCGGAAAAATGCAATTCTATCCCTGTGTTGCGGATCCATATTGGCTTGAATTTTAAAACAGAATGCTGAGAAATCTTTTTCCGTAGGCTCAACCACACGTTCAACAGCTTCACGC
Organism: Ghiorsea sp.; assembly: GCA_027019685.1. GTDB lineage: Bacteria > Pseudomonadota > Zetaproteobacteria > Mariprofundales > Mariprofundaceae > Ghiorsea. The sequence goes on from JALUWH010000128.1 coordinate 5,798, forward strand.
CCTGCGGGGTGTGGTGCAAACTCAACAAAAGCATTTAATAACTCACGCACCCCAAAGTTATTAATGGCAGAGCCAAAAAATACAGGTGTTTGTGAACCTTTAAGGAACTCATCCAAATCAAAAGGATTCGCAGCACCTTCAAGTAACTCGATTTCCTCTCTTAATTCATCGGCCTGTGAGCCCAATAATTCATCCAATTTTGGGTCACTTAAATCATCAATAGCAATGGCATCAGCCACATCTTCAGAGCCCGCCAAAAACAAGTGAAGCTCTTTTTTGTACAGGTTATATACACCCTTAAAGGCTTTGCCCATGCCAATCGGCCATGAAAGTGGTGCACACTCAATTTGTAATTTTTCTTCAATATCTGCCAATAAGTCTAAAGGCTCAAGACCTTCCCTATCCAACTTGTTAATAAAAGTAATAATCGGCGTATTACGCATACGGCAAACTTCCATCAGCTTTAGCGTCTGCCCTTCCACACCTTTACCCGAATCAATCACCATCATGGCAGAGTCCACCGCGGTAAGCACACGATAAGTATCTTCTGAGAAATCTTGGTGACCAGGCGTGTCTAATAAGTTAATTTCATATTCCGAGCCCCCCACAGCATAATTAAACTTCATCACCGATGAAGCCACAGAAATACCACGGTCCTGCTCAATTTTCATCCAATCAGATGTCGCATGTCTATCCGTTTTGCGCGATTTAACTGCACCCGCCATTTGAATTGCGCCACCAAAGAGTAGCAACTTTTCAGTTAGCGTAGTTTTACCTGCATCAGGATGTGAAATAATGCCAAATGTACGGCGTTTTTCGATTTCTTCTTCAAACATGGTGACCCCAAAAATAATTAAGGGCAAAGTATAACAACAAATCTATTTTGAGCAGTGAATTATTTAATGCTTTAACATAAACGGTACAATTTATGGGAAACCAACTAGCTACGCTTAGGCAACCTAAACGAAATAACACCCCGTTGTTGCACCGTCCACAACAACCAAAGACCTACTGCCATGAATACACCGAGAACCACCCACAGCGACCACCATGGAAGTATACCCAGCTCAGTCTTCCTAAACACAATCATCTCAGCTTGATTAATTGCCCACATCACAAGACTAGCAAATAAAAAGACCGCTCCCTGTTTGCTGCGTTTCGCTCTTAAACTAATTGGAACAGCGTAGCAAAAGAGTACCAATACCGACAATGCCAATACCCAACGGAAATGCCAGTTTGCAATATGTGCAGGGCTTACATTATCCAAGCTTAAAGCGTGGAATAATGAAATGGCATCCATATAACCTGGTGGTTTATTTGCGCCAAGCTCCAAGTAACGTTTTCTTTCCGTTAAAGGTACAACAATATCATAATTGGAAAACTTGACTGAACGTAACTGGTCTTTTTCACCAATCAACTGGCTACCTGAATATAATGAAACCACTAAACCTGCATCAACCCTTGATAACACAGCCTTTTCTGAGAAATATGTTACCACTTCACCTGTTTTACTGCGTGAATCCGTCAACATAAAGTTTGCATAAGAGCCATCACTATTTTTACCATCAAAATATAAGACCATATCATCAATATCATCGATAAAACGCCGCGGTTCAAAAGATGGCGCAGCATTTAATGCATTCAGCTTGGCTGAAATATTATATGAGACGACTTTGCCCATAGGCACTAATTGTAAAGTAAGTAAAAACATGACAAAGGTAAGCAGTACACCCATCCAGAATACGGGTGCTAAAACATTAAGAATAGAGCGACCACCTGCATACATCACATCCAATTCACTGCTGCCTTGTAAATCTAAAATTAACTTGATGAGAGCAAAAAAGAACGCAATGGGTATGGTCAGCACCAAGTCCATAGGTACCATAGATATAAATAAAGAAAGCGTAAGCTCTAATGGTGCTTCATGCTCTACGAGTATAGGTAACCAAATTGAGACTTTGCGAATTAGAAAAATCGCATTAATTAAAACGAATATGACAATAAATGGCATTGCCCATAAACGTAAAATATAAAGGTTAAGCGTGGAAAACACTACGTTTCCCGCTTAAAACACATGCTATTAGACTTTTTTCCATCGTGTGCCTTCTGCACTATCTTCCAAGACAATACCTTGAGCCAATAACTCATCACGAATGGCATCGGCTTTGCCATAATCCTTAGCTTTTTTAGCCTCATCACGCGCCAAAACCAAAGCTTCAATTGCTGTGGCATTAACATCAGCACCTTGAAACCAGACATCAGGTTCATAGTTAAGAATATTCAGCATTTGGCTCATCGCTACAAACGAAGTGGCAAGGTTTTCATCATATTGTTTATTCAAAGCTCGACATGTCTCAAATAATATTGCTACGGCTTCTGCCGTATTAAAATCATCATTCATGGCATCAACAAAAGCTTGAGGTAATTCACCAGCTTGCACATCAATCAACTTACGCTTGCTTTCATAAAGCCTATCCAAACCAGCTTTAGCAACATCTAAGGCAGCATCCGAATAATCCAGTGGTGAGCGGTAATGTGTGCTTAAAATAAACATACGTAACACTTCTGGGTCATACCGCTCTAAAACTTCTGCAATGGTAAAGAAGTTACCCAAAGACTTGGACATCTTCTCTGCATTGATATTCACAAAACCGTTATGCAACCAATATTTAGCAAAGTCACCACCGTTTGCTGCTCTAGCTTGTGCGATTTCATTTTCATGATGTGGAAATTTCAAATCCATACCACCACCATGAATATCAAAAGTAGCCCCAAGATGTTTGCAGCTCATGGCTGAACACTCAATATGCCAGCCAGGGCGACCTTTGCCCCATGGTGAATCCCAAGAAGGCTCACCCGCTTTGGCTTGCTTCCACAATACAAAATCAAGTGGGTCATGTTTATGGTGGTCGACATCAACCCTGCTTCCTGATTCTAATTCATCAATATTTTTACCCGATAACTTGCCATATTCAGCAAACTGGCGCACGGCATACAACACATCACCCGAATCAGCTACATAAGCAAAGCCTTTTTCAATCAAAGCCTGAATCATTTCAATCATTTCAGGCATGTGTGTGGTTGCTCTAGGCTCTAACGTAGGGCGCAAACAACCCAAAGCATCCATATCACGGTGAAATGCATCAATCATAGACTGAGTCAGCTCATCAATATCTATATTTGCCAGTTGCGCACGTTGAATAATTTTGTCATCCACATCTGTAAAGTTGCGAACATAACTCACAGCATAACCTGATGTCTGTAGCCAGCGATAAATGGTATCAAATACCACCATTACACGGGCATGCCCAACATGACATTGGTCATAAACCGTAACGCCACAAACATACATACCCACTTTACCAGCCTCTAAAGGCTGAAAAGTTTCTTTTTGACGCGAAAGTGAATTATAAACTTGCAACGCTGACATCAAATCAATCCTAAAACCTGCTTTAAACGTGTTTGTACACCAGCTTCATCCAAAAACACCACAACTTTACTCATTTCAGGACCATGTGCTTGCCCTGTAAGCGCAATACGCAAAGGCATAAATAAAGCCTTACCTTTTGCGCCTGTTTCTTCTTTAAGCGCAGTTGTCCAAGCCTTCCAATCAGTACAATCAGCTGCTTGGCTTGTGTTTAAAGCAGCTTCAAAGAAAGCTGCACCAGATACTTTGAGAACATCTAAATCCTTATCATCAAATGATGTATTCGCATCAAACAAACGTTTAAATTGCAAAACATCTTCAATGCGGCTGAGATTTCCCGCCATCATTTCAGTGAACACCAAGGCTTGTTGCTCACCCAATTCAATACCGCTATTTGCCAATGTTTGTTGTAACATAGGAGCTAACTCTGCAATGGGTTTTGCATGTAATATTTTGGTATGCCAACGCCACATTTCATCATTGGACCAACGCACTGAAGATGTGGATAAATGTTCAATATTTGTGTGTTGTATCAAAGCATCCAGAGTCACCGCATCATCAGGGATATTTGGGTGACCCAAACGAATCATGGCTTGTTGCAAAGCTTCTGGAAACAGTCCCGCTGCTCTTAAGTCTGCCACACTGTGGCTTCCCGTACGCTTGGATAGTTTCGCCCCATCTTCACCCAATAATAAACCATGATGCAAACATACAGGTGCTGTATAACCCAAAGATTCCAGCATCCATACTTGATATGCTGAGTTGGTTAAGTGGTCATCTCCACGCAACACATGGCTAATACCATCCACTGCATCATCAATCGCATTGGGCAACAAAAAGGTAAATGTACCGTCTGAACGTACAACCACAGGGTCATCCAAATCTTTGCGCAAAAATACCACATTATCACGTAACAAATCAGGAACCGTGACTTCGCCACTATCTGCATGCACTGCCAAACGCCAAGTATGGGTTTCCCCCGCATCCAATTTGGCTTGTCTTTCTTCAGCCAATAGTGCACGACAACGCCCATTATAACGCGGCGGAAGCCCACGAGATGTGGAAAGTTTTCTATCTAAATTCAATTGACTTTCTGAACAAAAACAAGGATATGCAAGATTCTCTACTGCCAACTTGTCCAATGCTTCTTGATGCTGTGCTGCATGTTGGGATTGAAATAAAGGCTCATCATCCCATTGCAAACCTAACCACAACATATCTTCTTTAAGCGCATCAATATATTGCTGCTCAGAGCGACTTTGGTCGGTATCTTCAAAACGCAGTAAAAATTTACCACCCATCTTCTTGGCAAACATCCAGTTCAACATGGCTGTGCGCACATTGCCAAGATGCATCAAACCTGTAGGCGATGGTGCAAAACGTGTTACTACTTTACTCATCATTGTTCCTCTTTCTCAGCCTGTGGTGCTGCATCCACTTTTTCATCAGCCTTAGGCATAATTAACATATATTCATCGGGGTAAACATAACCCAATTCCCGACGAATAACCTCTTCTAAGGTTTTAGGGTCTTCGCGCAAACGAATAATTTCTTCTTTTAAACGCGTCTCTTCTGCTCGCAAACGATTAATCTCTTGCTGCAAGACTTGCTGCTGTTCACGCTCATGCTGAAACACAAAGTACCCATGGTCTGAGAAGATTAAATCCCAAATCATGAGTACTATAATGACCAGCCCAAGGGCATACAAAAACCAAGTGGAAAACCACTTTAAGTTATACTTTTTCAGATGTTACGCCCGTGAAAATGTGGACAAACCAGCATATTTTGCTCGGCTGCCCAACTCTTCTTCAATGCGTAAAAGCTGATTGTATTTTGCCATACGATCAGAACGCGAAGCTGAACCCGTTTTAATTTGTCCACAAGATAATGCCACTGCCAAATCAGCAATCGTTGTATCTTCTGTTTCACCCGAACGATGTGACATCATAGAGCGGTAACCCGCATCATGTGCCATGCTTACTGCAGCAATGGTTTCTGTTAAAGTACCGATTTGGTTCACTTTCACCAACAATGCATTGGCAATACCTTTATCAATACCTTCTTGCAAAATTTCAGGATTGGTCACAAACAAATCATCACCAACCAATTGCACTTTGTCAGCGATACGGTCGGTAAGAATCTTCCAGCCATTCCAATCATTTTCATCCAAACCATCTTCAACAGATACGATTGGGTATTGGTCACATAACTTTTCAATAAAGTCCACCATGCCTTCAGCATCCAGCTTACGTCCGCCTTCACCATCTAAGACATACATACCATCTTTATAAAACTCAGATGCAGCCATATCTGTACAAAGTACAATGTCAGAACCTGCTTTTAAGCCAACTTTTTCAATGGCTTCAAGAATAACAGTGATACCCTCTTCATTGGAACCAAGGTTTGGAGCAAAACCACCTTCATCACCCACTGCCGTAATGTGACCACCTTTTTGCAATACTGATTTCAGTGCATGGAATACTTCCGTGCCCATATCCATAGCTTCAGTAAAACTCGAAGCTCCTGCTGGAGCAATCATATACTCTTGAAAATCAATGCTATTATCTGCGTGCGAACCGCCATTAATCACATTCATGCATGGTACTGGCATCAATACTGCGTCATCCCCGCCAATATAGCGGAACAATGATACTTCATCTTCTGCTGCTTGTGCTTTGGCAACAGCCATAGATACACCCAAAATTGCATTGGCACCCAAACGTCCTTTGTTGGCTGTGCCATCAAGTTCAATCAATACATGGTCTAAACCACGTTGGTCTGCTGCATCCAAATCAATCACTGATTTTGCAATTTCACCATTTACATTTGCTACGGCTTTACGTACACCTTTACCACCCAAACGTTTGTCACCATCACGCATCTCTACTGCTTCACGTTGCCCTGTAGATGCACCACTTGGTACTGCTGCACGACCGAATGCGCCTGAATCCAATCTCACATCAACTTCTACTGTTGGATTACCACGCGAATCAAAAATTTCACGGCCATGTACACTTACTATCTTACTCACTTCTTACTCCTAATCAGCCCCATTGCTGATACTTCTTCATTATTTAATTCATTTCTTTCTACCACAGAGGTTGCAGAGAACACAGAGTAAAAATAAACCGCTTTGTGTCTTCATACCTTTGTGGTTAATACTTTTTAACAACCTTATCAATATTTTTTAAAGTCGTTAACATCTCTTCCAAGTCTGCCAATGCTACGGAATTAGGACCATCCGACTTGGCGTTGTCTGGATCGGGATGCACTTCCATAAATATGGCAGCCACACCAATACTTACTGCAGCGCGTGACAAGGCTGGGACATATTCCCTATTGCCGCCCGTTGCGCCACCCAAACCACCAGGTTGTTGCACCGAATGGGTTGCATCAAAAACTACTGGTGCACCCGTTTCACCCATCACTATCAATGAACGAAAGTCCGAAACTAAGTTATTGTAACCAAAACTTGTGCCTCTGTCACATAACATAATATCCACATTACCCGTAGATTTAGCTTTTTCTAACACATGTGGCATATCCCATGGTG
>JALUWH010000129.1 GCA_027019685.1 Ghiorsea sp.
AGCAAGAGTCTGCACGCATTGATAAGTTAGAAGAACTTTTAAGCAATCAAGAGCTTCATGCCCAAGAAATTGCCAAAATACTTGCTGAAGCGGTACAAATCCGCAGTCGAAGCGACAATAAATTAGGGCAAGCACTAACGCCTGCCGTTGAAGAGGCACTCAAAACATCCATTGCTCGAAACCCTCAACCACTATCTGACGCATTATTTCCAGTGATGGGACCTGCGATTCGCAAAGCGATTCAAAGCTCCATTGCCACCATGTTACAATCCATGAATCAAACTTTGGAGCACTCGTTTTCGGTGCAAGGTTTACGCTGGCGTTTGGATGCTATGCGCACAGGAAAATCATTTGCTGAAGTTGTGTTGCTTAACACCTTAAATTACCGAGTTGAACAAATTTTCCTTATTCACAAAGAAACAGGATTATTGCTTAAACATGTCGCCTTAGATCCAAGCCATCATGAAGATGCAGATGTTGTATCCAGCATGTTGACTGCCGTACAAGACTTTATTCATGACTCATTCTCAAACAGTGAAAATCAAGGCATAGAAAGTTTACGTATGGGTGACTTACAAGTGCTTATTGAACAAGGACCAGATATTGTTCTTGCCTTGGTATGCCGTGGTCATCCCCCACTCGCTCTCCGTGAAACCATGCAAACAACCATTGAAGATATTCAACATGAATTTCATGAAAGTTTACAAAACTTTGATGGTGATACCCAAGCCTTTGAAGCAGCCGACCTCAATCTATCCCCGCTTTTAGTCGCTGAGTATCAAACAAAAGAAAATAAACGCTCACCTATGAAACCACTGTTCATTTTAGGACTTATTGTGGTAAGCTTTATAGCTTGGAAATTTTGGGATTACCAACAGCAAGCGAATATAGAAGCACAATGGCAAAGTTATGTGCAGCAACTGCGCGATGAACCAGGCATATTGATTACCCAATTCCAACACCAGAATGATAAATATATCATCACAGGTTTACGCGACCCACTAAGCCATGATCCCATGCAAATAATAGAAAAAACAACCCTACCTAGCCAACAGCTTGAACTCACATTACAACCTTACCTATCACTTGAATCACCCTTTGTGCTTCAACGTGCATCACAGATGCTTAACCCACCCCAAAGTATCTTGCTAACATTACAAGGTGAAACATTATTACTCTCAGGCATGGCTCCTAAAGCTTGGGTGACACAAGCTGTAAACAAAGCACCTTTTATTGCGGGTATTTCTGACGTTGACACCAGTGGCATTACACCAGAGCCAAATCTTTTAGAACGCATTCGCACAGCATTAAAGCCTGATTCAAACATTCAAATCAAGCTTGATGGAGACACACTCACACTATCAGGTAAAACAGATAGCCACTGGGCAAGACAAGCCCAAGCCAGCATACAAGGTTTCCCAGAAATCAAACATTACCAAAATAAACTCACCCTTGTAGATAGCCCAGATTACGTGCTTAAACAAGCATATAAAACCCTACGCCCACCCCAAAGTATAAACTTACTTATCACACCAGATATGACATTAATTGCCAAAGGTACAGCAACTGATACTTGGATAAAACAAGCCCAACAAACAGTAAAAAATATACCTTATATCGCAGCTTACAATGATAGTGCTGTATCCTTATCTGATGATGTGGTTTTACAGCGTGCTATCGAAGCACTACAACCACCTAAGACTGTACAACTCTCTTTGTCTAAGCGCACCCTTTTGGCAACTGGTGAAGCTAAACAACAGTGGATTGATGCTGCCAATGACCAAGCTATCAAACTTGAAGGTATTGACCGGTTTGATAACCAAGTAGCAACATGGGTCAATGAAGCTGCCATTCTGGCTACTGCAATTGAACGGCTACAACCACCAAACACAGTAACTTTGAGCTTTACGAACGGTATTTTATCGGCAACAGGCTCGGCAACAGGCGCATGGATTTCTCAAGCACAAGAACAGTTTGTATTGGTTGATGGTGTACATAGTTTTTACACCAGCAAACTTAAGACCCCCCCAAAAAGTTGGACAAACATACAAAAAGACATTGCAAATATTCAAATTTCATTCCCCAGCAGCATTGCCAAACTCTCACCCGAAGCAAAAAAAGAAATAAATATACTTGCTGTCCTTTTTAAACAAGCACAAGCGATTGAGCCCAACAGTCAACTTCATATAAAAGCTCTATACAGTAGTAATGCTAGCTTTATCACAACCTTGCGGCTTAAAACTGTGCAAAAAGAACTCGCGGCTCATGGTATAGCCTCCCAGCACATCAAAATTATTTCACACAAAACAGATGCCAATAATGTTTCACAAGTTATTCACTTTTCACTCGAAATGGGAACAAACAAACCATGATTCAAAAGAAAATCTGTATTCTTGGGGCAGCAGGCGTTGGTAAAACCAGCCTGACAGCACAGTTTGTATATAGTAAATTCTCAGAAAAATACCTATCAACTATGGGTGTTAAAATTGATAAAAAAATAGTTACTGTGGATGAAACACAAGTCAACTTGATGATTTGGGATATTCATGGCGAAGAAAAATATAAAAAAATTACCAGCAGCTACTTACGTGGCGCAGCTGGCATACTTACTGTAATTGATGGCACACGGCCAGAAACCATTCAAACAGCACATGAAATTTTAGACCGTGTACATACCGACATCGGAAAAATTCCAAATATCTTTTTATGCAACAAAGCAGACCTCACCGATGCTTGGGATATTAGCCCAAAGCAGCTGGATGAACTTAAGCAATACAACAACCCAATTTATAATACCAGCGCCAAAACAGGGGAACATGTAGAGGAATCCTTTGTGCAGTTGACACGCATGCTAATCAAACCATGACAAGCCAAACACTTCCCCAACCCTTATACCAACATATTGCTAGCCATACCATTCAACAACTTGAACCAGCATGGCTACAACTTAAAAAAGGTAGCGACTGTATTATTCAAGCAGGTGGTGCATGGCAACATTATTACCCACAACAACCACAAGTAGGTCAACAAGCCACAGAGCTTTTTGATGTCTTGATAGGCATGCTGCCCATCACAGAACATTTTGAGCTGCCTCAAATTCAACTGCAAGATGGGCAATACACTGATATTTTTGCTCTATCTGACCATCAGCATGACTGGCTACTTTTTTGCGATGTCACCCAAAATACCTTACAGCTACAGCAATACCAGCAAGTATCCAACGATTTAATCCTACTCAAAGCGCAAATGAAACAAACGCTACACCGTTATGTAGGACATGAAATATCTGAGCGCATTACACAAGGCGAGATGCAACTTGATGCGGCGGGCGAACGTAAAACCATTGCCACATTATTTGTCGATATTCGTGGTTTCACACCCTTTAATGAACGCCATGATGCACAAGTTGTCATGCAAACACTTAATGATTATATGCATTGTATGCTGCCCTCTATTCTACAACACCATGGTATGGTCGATAAAATCATGGGCGATGGGGTGATGGCAGTGTATGGTATTTTAGCATCAGAAACAGATTGTTGTTTCAATGCATTACACAGTGCGGAACAAATGATTCAAGCTGTTCATACACTCAACCAACAACGTCTTAACCAAGATTTAGAGCAATTGGGTATTGGTGTTGGCATTGCATCTGGAGAAGCTGTATTGGGTATCTTAGGCTCCCACGAGCGGCGAACATTTACAGCCATAGGTCGGCACGTCAATTTAGCAGCAAGATTAGAATCCAATGCTAGGGTTGGTGAAATATTGATTGACCAAGCAACATACCATGCCTTAAAGCAACCTCGGACTTTTACACCCGTTACCCTTACGCTTAAAGGTATTGGTCAAACAGATATTTTTAGTCAAACCTTACCCTGCATCCACAACCAAGATTAATTAGCATCTAACATGCCTGCCAAAAACAACTGGTTTTTCTCTATATTTAACGCAAATGAACCCGTTTGTTCTAAAGGTACTATTACCCCTGAAAAAACAAGCTTCTTCATTTCTCTCGTTACGGTTTCTCGCTGGCAACTTAATAGTTTACCCATTTCAGAATGACTAGGTAATCTTAACTCCACAATATTTTCTTGTATGTCTTTTTGCTCTGCCAATGACTTAAAATAACGACAAAGTTTCATGGATACATTGGGTTGGCCCAACCTGCATACCACATCATGTGTACGTAAATAACGGGTAAGAAAGTGGTGAGACACTTTTTCAACAAAACTACACTCTTGCATATTGCTAACAAGGTCGGCATGAGAAACTTCTAAGAGCTTGGTTGCCATGGTAGCAGCAATGGTTGCTGTCCTCGTTTTCATACCAAATGCAGCAAGTTCCCCCACCAATTCACCAGACTCTAAATGATACAATAATGTTTCATGCCCTGTGCCTGAAGTTAAACGAACTTCCAACTTACCAGATACAATCACATAAGCACGATTAGCTCGTTCATCACCTTCATACAAAAGAAAGTCACCTTTTTTAATAAGCACTTCTTTTGCTTTAGGGAAATCTTCTAAACCAAATCCTTGGTTTAATTTTACTCTATTCATCACTCTACTCCCACTAAGAGTCGCGAAGGCTAACAACAACACCTTGAAAATATGGTGACATTTATTACCAGCTATTCATGTAACCATCATTATAGTGTGCTCTTCTTGGGAGGGACGATGATTTTACTTGTGGACGATGATAAAAGTGTTTTAAATGTTTATACACAGCTTCTTGAACACTCAGGGTATAAAGTTTCTTCTCACCTTTGTCCAAAACAAGCTTTAACTGCATTTTCCGTACAGCCCCAAGCATTTAAAGCTATCATCACAGATTATACCATGAAGCAAATGACAGGGTTAAATCTCATCGCATCAGCTGAAAATATCAATCCTCATATAAAATCCATTCTATATACAGGCATGCCACCCAAACAGGCACCAGAACACATTACAGTCTTACAAAAACCCGCACGCATGACACAAGTATTGTCGTTATTAAGGCAACTACAAGCTTTTTAAGCGCAAAGCCAATTCTTTAGCCTTGGTGACACCATCCACCAAAGCCGCACGCACATAACCCGCCCCTGCATTGATGCCATGACTATTTTCTGCACCTAAGTAACTGCCAGGCAACAATTTAATCGCTTGCTCTTGATAAGCTTTACGCACAAATGTTTCTTCATCATCTACGGGTAGCCAAACAAAAAATGAACCTGAGGGAATACCCCCTCCATACACTTCAAAAAAAGCATCCAAACTATCACGGTACACTGTTAAATGCTGTTGCACATGACTTTCATCAGACCAAGCTGCTGCTGCAACATGTTGTAAAGGTAGTGGTGTGGCAGGTCCTGTATAACTTCGCAACTTCGCAAACTGTTGAATCAAATCTGCATCACCTGCAATCAAACCAGAGCGAAGCCCTGGCAATGCTGAGCGTTTAGATAACGAATTCATCACCAAACAACGCTTATAGTCCGCGTTGCCCATGCCTTGTGCCACTTCAAGTAAGCCAATCGGCTTGTCTGCATAATAAATTTCAGAATAACATTCATCAGCCAGTACATAAAAATCAAACTTCTCTGCAAGCGTTAAAAGCTGGGTATAATAGGCACTATCCGCCACCCAGCCCGTAGGGTTAGATGGTGAACAAACATACACCAAGGCAGTGTTTTCCCATACATCATCTGCAATACTATCAATATCAGGTGCAAAGCCTGTATCCGCTGTACAAGGCTGCAAATAAGGTTTTCCACCCGCAGTAATCGCTGCGCCCAAATAAATTTGATACATAGGGTTGGGCATCATCACCCAAGGTTTTTTATCAGCACTGGGGTTAATCAAGGCATGCGCAGCAGCAAACAAAGCTTCCCGTGTTCCATTGGCACTTAACACTTGTGTATCTGCATCTATACTTTTTAAAGAGAAGCGGCGCTTTAACCATGCTGCAATACTTTCTCTTAAAAAGTCATTGCCAGTTGTTGTAGGGTATTTGGAAAAACCTGATATATGCGCATCCAACGTAGGCTGAACGAAATGTGGCAAAGGCAACCTAGGTTCACCAGCACCTGCATCAATAAAATCTAACTTAGGATTAGGGATTAAACCATCAAGAAGCTTTTTTAATCGCGCAAAGGGATATTCACCCAATTGATTCAATCTATGCTGCTCATGTTTATCTGTTGTTTTTTTGCTTTTTACATTAACCATTGCTTGCCTTCACTTTAAAAACTTTTGACCATGCACTCTTTCGCCCTAGCTCATCTTTCACTCGCACGCGAAAAGCATACGTCTTCTCAGGGTTGCGCAATTTAATATTACGTTTTAAGTCCATACGTTGTGTGCTTAATGACGATTCATAATAACGCAACCAGTTGCCAATACATTGACAACTAGGCTCAACTTCTGTTCTATCAATTTGATACAATACCATGCCGCTACCCCCAACAATATTCAATTGGAGTTGCAACACCTTACCCACCACTTGATATGAAACACTGGCAAGCTGAGGTTCAGCCGCTGAGTCATCATAAACAACCAAATCTGTTTTTAAGCCGCAACTGCTTAACAGCAAGAAACATAGCGGCAACAACAAACGCATTAGTTGTTGAATTGTTTCATCCACTTGGCGCACTGCAACCGCACCTGTTCAGGGGCAGTTCCACCCGTATGGTTACGTGCTGCCACACATGCCTCTACAGACAAAGCTTGTACCATGTCCAAGGTTAAACGTTGATCAATGGCTTGGCATGCAGCATCTGGCATTTCATGCAACTCAATATTTTCTTTGATACAATATGCCACAGATTTACCCACAATTTCATGCGCATCACGAAATGGAACACCTGCACGCACCAAAGCGTCTGCCAAATCCGTTGCCGTGGAAAAACCAGAGCCTGCAGCTTTATGCATATTTGCAACATTAGCTTTTAAGCCAGGTAACATATCACCAAATACTCTTAGGCAACCTTCAAGGTTATCAAAAGCATCGAAAATGGCTTCTTTATCTTCCTGCATATCTTTGTTGTATGCCAAAGGAAGCGACTTCATGGTCATCAAAATAGACATCAATGCACCCACAATACGCCCTGCTTTACCGCGCACCAATTCTGGCATATCAGGATTTTTCTTTTGTGGCATAATGGATGAACCTGTACAAAACGCATCAGGCAAATCAATAAAGCTAAATTGTGCACTCATCCACAAAATCAATTCTTCTGAAAAACGCGACAAATGAATCGAACAAATCGACGCTGCTGATAATAACTCCATAATAAAATCACGATCAGACACTGCATCCAAAGAATTCGCACATGGCGCATCAAAGCCCAATAGTTCTGCCGTTTGTTCACGGTTAATCGGGAATGTTGTACCTGCCAATGCCGCAGAGCCTAACGGACATTGATTCATGCGCCTTCTAGCATCTGAAAAGCGTGCGTAATCACGGTTAAACATCTCAACATAAGCCAGCAAGTGATGCCCTAAAGTTACAGGCTGTGCAGTTTGCAGGTGCGTAAAACCAGGCATCACAGTCTCAGCATGTTCATCTGCAAGTTTAACAAGCACACCCTGCAAGTGTTTGATACGCACCATTAAATCATCTGTACGTTTTCTTAAATAAAGTCTTGTATCCGTACCCACTTGGTCATTGCGTGAACGTGCAGTGTGTAAACGTTTACCTGCATCACCAATGATGTCAGTTAGCCGCTTTTCAATGTTCATATGCACATCTTCAAGCGCAATCGTAAATTCAAATTCACCAGCTTCTATTTCTTTCTCAACCTGATTCAAGCCATCAAGAATCAATTTTAAATCTTCTTCACTTAAAATGCCCTGTGCCGTAAGCATAGTGGCATGCGCGCGAGAACCCGCAATATCTTCAGCATACATACGCGCATCAACATGTGTTGATGCATTAAAGGCTTCTACAAAAGCATTCGTTGGCGCTTCAAAACGCCCACCCCAAGGTTTATCCGACATGGGCTGCCTCCTTAGTGTTTTCTACTACATCAGCCATACGACGCGATGATGGCGTACATTTTTCTTCAGGGCGAATACCCAACTTTTTAAAGAATGCTCTATCTTGCTCTGCTTCTTTGTTACCTGTTGTAAGAAGTTTCTCACCGTAAAAAATTGAATTTGCACCAGCGAGAAAACACAATGATTGCATTTCCTCAGACATCACTTCACGACCTGCAGAAAGACGAACATGCGATGCGGGCATGGTAATACGCGCCACAGCAATGGTGCGAATAAAATCAAAGTTATCCAAGTCTTCCACATCCGCCATGGGTGTACCTTCAACTTTCACCAGCATATTAATGGGCACAGACTCAGGGTGTGGCTCCATGCGTGCCAATTGTGCAATCATGCCCGCACGATTACGAATCGCTTCGCCCATACCAACAATACCACCACAACATACACTCATGCCTTGGCTGCGCACATTCTTCAAGGTATCCAAACGCTCTTCATAGGTACGTGTGGAAATAATGGTTTTATAAAATTCAGGGTCAGAATCAAGGTTATGATTATAATAATCCAAACCTGCATCTTTAAGCTTTTTAGCTTGTTCGGCATCCAGCATACCAAGTGTGGCACAAGCTTCCATGTCCATATCTTTCACTTCACGAATCATATCCAACACCAACTCAAATGCTCTGCCTTTAGGTTCGCGCCATGCAGCACCCATGCAAAAGCGGGATGCACCTTTTTCTTTAGCAGCCTTGGCTGCCTTCATCACTTCTTCTTTTTTCATGAGCAATTCTGATTCTAAATCTGTGTTGTAGCGTGATGATTGCGGGCAATATTTGCAATCTTCTGGGCAACCACCTGTTTTAATGGAAAGCAATGTAGAAAGCTGCACTTCATTGGCATCAAAATGGGCACGGTGTGCTTGTTGCGCTTGAAACATCAAGTCATTAAACGGAAGTCCAAATAACTTCTCAATTTCATCCACAGTCCAGTCGTAGCGCATAAACTCTCCATTCTTTTCCAATCTTAAATCTGGGCGCAAGCTAGTCGTTTGCGGGCATGATGAAAAGAATGCAATAAAAAGGCGCTGTTTCGCTAAAAACAACGCCTTTCCAATTAAAACTAAAATGCTTAGTACTTATAAGTTACACCACCAGAAAACAAATGCACAGTAGACTTAAATACACCATAATATGCAGGATCTGTAGGGGCAGTTGCTGTTCTATCCTTCAACCACACATAGGCATAGGCCAAGTCCATGGTTAAGTTATCAGAAAAATCAGTGCCATAACCCAGTGAAATAAGTTGCCTGTCATTACCTGGTAAACGGGGTGAAAAATCAGTTGGGTTGGTAGGCGTGGGGTCGTAAGTGTAACCAACCCTAGCCCGTGTATCATCTGAATATGCCCACTCAGCACCCAAACGAACAGCAACAGTGGCTTTCCAGCCTTCAGGAATCGTTGACTGTGGACCTGTAAGCGCATTCAATGCAGAAGGTGCATAATTGATTTCAATTTTATCAAACTTAGCCCAATTAACCCTATCGAGCTGCGCACTCAATATGACATTGGGTATACTAGCATAAGCCAACGACAGACTTAAAATATCAGGGAATGTTACAGCTGTTGTCGCATTTGCACCAATACCATCTAAACCCAATACCACAGCATCAGGACCACCCACTCCCGTACCTGTAATATCAACTTTCACACTCGTTCGGTAACTACCACCAATACTCCAAACGTTGCTTTTATATAAAAATGCAACATTGCCACCAAAACCATCACCAGAGCCACCAATACGCAGCAAATCACTATTTAAATGCACTTTAAATGCATTATAATACGAGACACCTGCTGCCACGGAAAAATTATCATTCACTTGATAAGCAATGTTTGGATTAATGTGTACAGCTTGAATTTCAGAAAAAGTCACAGCCTTACCTGCTGCTGCAACTTGTGTAAAGGGTGCGCCAGAACCCGTCCAGTCCACAGACAACCCAAAAGGTGAGTTGATGCCCAAACCATAACTTAGTTTAGAATTACCTTCGCCATAACGTACATAAGCCTGAGGAATCACATGCAAACCTTTTTTCGCAGAATACGTCTGTCCACCTGCTTCAAAGTCATTAAGTGGATACACCAGTGTACTGCTTACTGCCGCATTGTTTTCTTGAAACGATAAACCCGCCGGGTTAAACCAGTTGGCAGAAGCATCATCAGCGATGGCACCAAAAGCATTACCCATACCCATGGCTTTGGCTCCTTGTTCAGGAATCATAAACCCACTTGCAAAAGCGGTCGTAGATAACAACGCTGTTGCAACACAAAGGATAGAAGCTTTTTTAATATATTTAATATTCATCATATTACTCCGTTACCAATGTACTATATGTATCTACAACACCGCCAACTAAGAAAGTAGCAGCATCTGTTTGCATGGCAGTGGTTGCTACCGCAGAGTTTGTTGGATCTAAAAATGAGCTATGTGAACCTGCTGTATAGTTTATAAAACCATTGCCCACTTGAGGTGATGCGACTACACCCAACGGCCAAGCATTGGCATTAACCGTTGCCAAGTTTCCACTGACTTGTTTTAAGCCTAAGTTAAGAGATAAAGCATCAGTTTGTGCATTGGGAACCACACCGTCAGGTGTTGTTTTTAATAAAAATATACCTTTGCTTGCCGCCAACGCAGCATAATTCAAAGGATCACCATCATCGACTACCGTTTGTGCAGCAAAGAAAAATGCAGCATATTCAGGCGTACCTACATTCACACCTTTGGCAGCAAGCCCCGCATTCACAATAGGGCTAAACGCACCTGAATTTTGCAAAATAGTGGCATAATCACCACCCGGGTTTGCCAATACATATTTATTAATATCTGTTGCGGGCATAACCCCCGCCAACACTGTACCTAAGATACCGCCATTGGAATGCCCTACAAAAACTAAAGGTACGGTTGTATCCAAGTCTGGTGCATCTGCACCTGGGGCTCCATTTGTATTGGAAACCACATCCAAGGTAGATACTTTAACAATATTTGCCAAGTGAATTAAATCTGCAACCGATTGACGAATGTTATCCCGCGAAGTCAACAAAGATGCAAGGTTGAGGTAGTGTGTTCCACTCGCATCTACCACACCATCAGGACCTGGTGCACCCGTTGTATTATTGACCAAATCCAAACCAAATGTTCTGTCGCCATGCAACACAGCATCAATAGCAATCGTTGCATAGCCTTGGGATGCTAAGGTGTTTGCAACACCAAACACAACACTTTTATCCACGGTAAATCCATGTTGAAAAATAGCAACTTTCCAAGGGCCTGCTGTATTAGGGATAGTAAGTAAATATTTTACATTCTGTACAGATTTCACCACTGGCAAACCTGTCGCCGCATCCATTTGGAACACAGATGTAAGCGGGGCAAGCGGATTAGGATTTGCTGCACTGTATTCATCCAAATAATAAGGCAACTGTACAGCCCCTGTTACAACCGATCCTAGGTTGGAATAAGCAGATATGGGCAATCCAGCTATAGCAGCAAAAGTTGCAGCAGATGTAGCTGTTGCTGCTGCACCAAGGTTTGTAGCACTGCTTGCATAAGGGTCGGTAGCACTAGCCGCTTGAATCGCTTTTAATACTTTGCCAATGGTTTGGGTTTTGAATGACCATGCTACTGCAACTTTATCTTTGGTAATCCCATGAGCTTGCGCCACATCCAAAGCAGGTTTTACTGTAGAACGCAAGCCCTCCAAGCCAGCAGCGCTAGCGTCAGGCACTCCCGGAATTTGACTTACACCTGTAGCATTCACCAACGGCACAGAACTTTTCATCAATGTAAACACCTTAGATGCCGCTGCGGGTTTGCCCGTTACCGACTGCAGGTCACTGGTAACAACCACCAAATAATTGGTTGCGCCTTTTAATGGTTTGATAGGTTTAATCACAAGTACTTTAGCATCACTAGGGTTAGGCAGTGCTACATAATCTTGTCCAAACACCAGCTCTGCACCTGTAGAACCATCGTAAACATGAACGCCTACAGCTACCGAGGCAGCATCTAAAGCCTCCGCAAAGCTTGTTGTCATCGGTGCAACGGTTGAAAAACCGTCCAAAGCATTCATAGCACCTTGAGGCAGGCTAATATCTGCATAAGGATTACCATAAGTGTCTTTTAAATTCAGTGTACCATCAGTAGAACCTGCAAATGCAGCATTGTTAGGTGCTGGTACAATACTAGGCACTGCAGGGTCACTCGATGGTTCAAACAATGCTTCCATCACCGTGCCAGGTGCAGGCGGCGCAACTGTACTAATCGTGGCAGGGCCACCATCTTCTGTACCGCAAGCCGATAATAATAGGGAAAAACACCCTAACGTTAGCAACAGCAATTTCTTCATAAAACCCTCCAAGATACCATTAAAGAAAATATGTGATTGAACCCATCCACCATAGAGACCATAGTTCAGCCATATACAAAAATCAACAACAAGCGAGTTTAATCAATCATGAAACGTACTTACGCTGCATCTACTCAAGCAAAACAAGCTGAAGAGTTAGTGTCCTCACTACAGCAACGCTTTGTCCAAGGCTTAGAAAAAATCTCTAACAAGCTAGGGCTTTCTCAAAAATTCAAACCTATAGAGTGGCTAAGAGATGAAGGTACTCATGGTGGAGGTATTCGTTATGAGACCTCAGATGGTGCCATGATTGGGCGTGGTTCAGTGAATGTATCACAAATTCACTATGATGAAAACCCTGAT
>JALUWH010000130.1 GCA_027019685.1 Ghiorsea sp.
GGTGGCTCAAATACGAGGTCAACATGCACATCGGTAACATTTTCAATATCTAGTGTTTTTGCGCGTACATCATCAACAATAAATGGACCCATGCCACAGCCTGGTGCGGTTAAAGTCATCGTAATATCAACATTGTTGCCGCCTTCATCGGTGTCTACAACATGCACATCATAAACCAAGCCTAGGTTTACAATATCAACGGGTATTTCAGGGTCATACACTGTTCTTAGTGCGTCCCAAACAGCAGATTCTTCAACAGGACCATCAGCTGTTTTTGGTGCTTCTTCGATGTTAGTTTTGGTTTCATCACCCAAGCCCAAACCATCGGCATCTTTACCTTCAACACGGGCTAAGTTGCCATTGACGCTGACGGTATAGGTTCCACCAAGTTCTTGGGTTATAGCCACTTGTGCACCTTCGGGGATAATTACGGGTGTACCCAATGGAATCAAAATCGCATCAATATCACGGGTGGTGGTAATCATTTGTCCTGTTGCCATGCCTTACTCCGTTTTCGCTGGTTGACCAGCATCTTCAATTGCAGATTTGACTGTGTGCCAACATAAAGTGGCGCATTTGATGCGGGAGGGGAATTCTCTAACCCCTGCAAGTACAGCAAGTTTGCCCAATACATCTTCATCAGGTTCATCATTCATATCTGCGGTTGCCATATCATGAAACGCCTTAAACAAAGCATTAAATTCATCCACGCTTTTTCCCTTGAGAACTTGTGTCATCAAGGATGCTGAAGCGGTAGAAATCGAGCAGCCTTGCCCTTCAAACTTCACATCTTCAATGATATTGTCGTTATTGATTTGTAAATATACATGCAGTTGGTCACCACAGAGTGGGTTAAACCCTTCAGCATCATGGCTGCATGGCTCTAGCTTACCAAAATTACGTGGTGCTTTGGTGTGGTCAATAATAACTTCTTTGTATAAATCGCCTAAACTGAACATTTCTAATTTCTCTCTTTTATTAACCACGAAGCACGCAAAGAACACGAAGGAATATAAAAAACTTCGTGCGCTTCGTGTCCTTCGTGGTGGGTTCTCATGCGAACATATCTCGTGCTTTTTCAAGAGCCTCAAATAGAGCATCGACTTCGGCTTCTGTGTTGTAAATCGAAAATGAAGCGCGAGCAGTCGCAGGTACTTTATAAAATTGCATCACAGGCATAGCGCAATGATGACCGGCGCGAATAGCTACACCTTCACGGTCTAGGATTGTACCCAAATCATGGGGGTGAACACCATCCAAGACGAATGAAAGTACACATGCTTTATCTTTGGCTGTACCAATCTGGCGTAAACCTTCAAATGCATGTGCTTTTTTTGTCGCATAATCGAGTAATTCTTTTTCACGCTTTTCGATGGCATCAAAACCAATGTTGGATATATATTTTAATGCAGCGCCAAAACCAATTACACCTACGATATTGGGTGTTCCCGCTTCAAATTTATGCGGCAACTCGTTGTATTGTGTTTTCTCGAAAGTCACCATCAAAATCATATCACCACCACCTTGATAAGGCGGCATGGCATTCAATAATTCTTCCTTGGCAATCAACACGCCCACACCTGTTGGCCCATACATTTTATGGGCGGATGTGGCATAAAAATCAATATCTAAAGCTTGCATGTCGGTTGGGAGATGTGCCGCAGCTTGTGCGCCATCAATCAACACTTTTGCACCCACAGCATGGGCTTGTTTAATCATATCAGCAATCGGGTTAATCGTCCCCAAAGCGTTGGACATATGTACAATGCCAACAAGTTTGGTGCGTTCGTTTAACAACTCAGCGTAAGCGATCAAATCAAGTTCGCCTGCTTCATTCATAGGGATAACTTTAAGCTTTGCACCTGTGCGTTCGCACAACATTTGCCAAGGTACGATATTGGAATGATGTTCCATATGCGTAATCAGAATTTCATCATCCTTGCCAATATTTGCGCCACCCCAAGAGGATGCGACAAGGTTGATGCTTTCGGTTGTACCACGGGTAAAAATAACTTCTTTGGTCGATTTAGCATTAAAGAAAGCACGAATAGTTTCGCGTGCTGCTTCATAATCTTTGGTGGCGCGTTCAGATAATGAGTGTACGCCACGGTGGATATTGGAATTATCTTTTTCGTAATAATGTCGAATCGTATCAATCACGCATTGTGGCTTTTGCGTGGTGGCTGCATTATCCAAATACACTAGCGGATGACCAAACACTTCTTGATGCAAGGTCGGGAAATC
>JALUWH010000131.1 GCA_027019685.1 Ghiorsea sp.
GCGATTAGGGGGGGCATTGAGCTTAATTTTTAGACGGTACCAGCCAAAGCCGCCAGCATCAGGGTGCGTAAAGTCCCACAAATCGGGAAGCTTCACCTTTTGCCATGCAAGGTTGTCACCCTCAGGCGGTTTTGCCTGATTCTTTAACAAGAAATCGGCATCTTTAAATAATAAGGATGATTGACTGGTGGGGGTTGAAGAAGAACACCCAACAAATAAAATGCACAACAGTGCAAAGATAATCTTCTGAATCAAATGTACTGTATTCACCTGTTTATTCACGAATATGGATTAAGCCCAGTTGCTCTGCCTCATACACGGCCTCGGAACGTGAAGAAACATGTAGCTTGCGATAAACACGCTTGATATGGGTGGAAACCGTGTGGTAAGAAAGATTTAGGGTGCCTGCAATCTCTTGGTAATTTAAACCTTTGGAAATATAAATAAGTACATTTAGCTCTCGTTCGGTGAGGTTGGGTAAAGTCCCCTGCTGTACGGCAGTTATTTTTTTATCATTCCTGAAATGCTGCAACAAATAGCGACTAATGGCTGGACTAATTGGAGCACCTCCTTTCAATACCTCCATGATTGATTCACCAATATCATCTACACCTGTGTTTTTCAGCAGGTAGCCTGTTGCTCCAGCTTCAATGGCTCGCATCACATGGGTCTCATCGCCAAACACAGTGACAACAATTGATTCGATATTTCCAAATTGAGTTGCCTGATTAATCAATTCAATACCATCTCCATCAGGCAGACCAAGATCAACCAATAATACATTAGGTTTATGCGTAACAAGTAGCTTCATTCCTTCATCATGAAATCCTGATTCCGCACAAACATTAAGCTCTGGATGTTTCACAACGGCACATGTCAATCGTTCTCTTATATGCTGGTCATCTTCAACGATTAATACTGAAGCCATAACTAAATCCTCTATCCCTGAACTTTGAATACATTGAAATCATGGTATTCGGTATTATTACCTTAGCAAATTCCCCTTTGTGAGAAAGTAATTCGCCATGTGTTTTTTATTTGTGCTGTTTCACAGTAATTGAATAGGATATATATTATATAATGTCAAGGAAGGGAAGTCTATTAAAGTGAGCACTGCTACAGCATCAAGCTCGCGCCTAGGACTAAGGCTCTTTAGCCTTTCAATCGGTGCAAATATTGATGGGCGTTGATTTTCAACAGGTTTATTTAAGGGAAATCGGTGTGCAAACGCCGATTTCTTTGTTTGTGGATGTTTCAAAGCAAGCAAGCTTAGGAAATAAAACAGTTGAAGAAGTCTCAAAACCAGAGGTATATACAAAACCTATTCAAGAAGCTTCTATCACTGTTGCTGAAGTGGCAGAGCCTGTTCAAATGCCAAGCATTGCCCCCGACTTATCCAAAATTGAAGGTTTGGATGCTTTACAAATACAAACAGAAGCTTGTGTAAGTTGTGATTTGGCGAAATCACGAAATAAAGTGGTGTTTGGTAGTGGTAACCAGCAAGCTGACTTGGTATTTATTGGTGATGCACCCAGCCGTGAAGATGATGTTGCAGGGCAGCCCATTATTGGCTCTGCAGGGCAGTTGTTTGGGCGTATGTTGGCTTCGGTTGGTTTGGATAGAGACAGTGTATATGTGATGAATGGCGTAAAATGTCGTCCGCTGCATGGGCGTACACCCAAACCTGAAGAATTTGCTGCTTGTGAACAATGGTTGGTTCACCAGCTTGATATGTTGCAACCCAAATTGATTTGTATGTTAGGCAGAGTAGTAGCGCACACCTTGCTAAAGAATGAAGTATCTCTTTCTGACTTAAGGGCAGGGCAGTTTGATTTTAGGGGTATTCCTGTACTGGTGATTGACCACCCATCCTATTTGCTGCGCTCGCAACAACATAAACGCCGTGCATGGGCAGATTTAAACCGCTTGAAAATCTACTACCAAACACTTATATAGTTAAATATGCGTGAAGTGATTGCGCCAAGCTTGCTAGCGCTGTAAACTTGCACGTTCACATTGGGGGCGACATGGTTTCGACAGAGATTCTGAACCCTTAGGTGCATGTCGGGTAGGTACGCCCGTTACCCAGGCCAACTTGCAATAATTGCAAACGACGAAGTAGAACTAGCTTACGCTGCGTAAGTTACCCTGCTCTTGAGTTGTCCATCGCTTGAGAATCCAGGGTCAAACAGATGGAATCGCTATTTGGGAAGTGGAGACTCGTGCTTGCCAAGG
>JALUWH010000132.1 GCA_027019685.1 Ghiorsea sp.
CCGTCTGCCATAAACGCCATATCTCCTGCCGATCAAGCGGCGTTAACCTGATCCTCTTGTGCATTATCATGCCTACAGAACCTCCTCATAACGGGAATTCTGTAAACAACGCGGTTAATTCCTACAAATTACAGTTATTTTAATTATCGCATTGTTTCCAATGTATTCATTCGCAGCTGAATCAGGTGAAGTTAGTTATATGCGTGGGGATGCTTGGTTGATTCATTCTGGTAATCGCACACAGCTTACATTGGGCACAAAAGTTCAAGAGGGTGATGTTGTCGTTACTAAAAGTAATGGACGTGTAAAGCTTAGTATGGTGGATGGAAGCCGTTTATTTGTTGGTAGTCAAAGTCGACTTAAGGTCGAAACATACAGCATGAATAAAGGCAATTTATTTAGTGCAAATATTAATATGCTATGGGGCAAGGTAAGGTTTTTTGTGTCTAAATTACGCACAAAATCTTCGAGTTTTCAAGTGAAAACAAAAACGGCTGTGATTGGTGTGCGTGGTACAGAATTTGCAGTGATTGTACCTGTGCCGAAGAATTTACCAGCTAAACCCAGTGTGCGTGTCAGCAAGATTCTGCTCAAAAACCTGAAACCAACGAAGTTATTACTTTTTTCAGGTGCTGTTGTTGGTCAATCTGTATCAGGTGCGGTAAAGCATGTTAAACCAGGGATGGCTGTAAACTTTAAGCCTTCAGGTTTGATTGAGAGCAACAAAATTGGTAAGAAAGATTTGAGATTGGTTGAAACGTTGCCTGCACAACGACCAGTAGTGAGGGAGAAAGTAACCAAAGGAGGCGGAGGAAAAGGAGAAGCCCCAGCAGTAGGTGCTAGGACGGGTCGTACAGACACTTTATTGAGACCTTTAGAAGGTAAAAAGAAAGTTCAAGCAAGGTTGCCAGCGGCGGCAGGTAAGCCTACACCGCAAGCTTCTGGTTTGAGAAACACTGTAGCAGGTAAACCTACACTTAGAAAGCCTGTAGCAGGTAAACCTACACTTAGAAAGCCTGTAGTCACCAAGCCTACTGTTAGAAAGCCTGTTGTTAGGAAGCCTGTGGTCACCAAGCCTGTAATCAGGAAGCCTGTAATCAGGAAACCTGTAATCAGGAAACCTGTAATCAAGAAACCTGTAATCAAGAAACCTGTAATCAAGAAACCTGTAATTAGGAAGCCTGTGGTTAGAAAGCCTGTGGTTAGAAAGCCTGTGGTTAGAAAGCCTGTGGTTAGAAAGCCCGTAATCGGTATTTAAACACTGTGTAGTGATATTTGGTTTGTTACAGAGCAATTTGCTTAATTTATTTACTTGGGAGTCATTGAATGTTAAGAGTGTTATTTTTTTTGGGGTTGCTGTTAGCGTTTCAGATGCAAGCGATTGCTGAACCAGTGAGTATGGATGAGGCAGTGCAAGATTATCAGTTCCAAGATTTTAATATAGCAAAGGATAAGTTTGAAACTTTATTAAAAGATGAACCTAAGAATGTTTCTATTCATTACTATTTGGGTTTAACCTATCAACAATTGAAACAGTATGATTTAGCTTTGAAACATTTGGAATTTGCGGCGCAAAGTGATACTCCTCCAGAAGGCATTGAAAAAGATTTAGCTGATTTGTATTTACAATCGGGGTATCCAGAAAAAGCAGAGCCCTATTATAGAGAAGCATATATGAAGAAGCATAATGATGGTGCTGCAGCGATGAAATATGCATCTATACTTGAGAAACTGGGTAAAACTTCAAAAGCAAAAGTGATTTATCAAACATTTGCTACGCAAGATGGTGTCTATCGAAACGAAGCACTTTACCATTTAGGCTCCATTTATTCTGATTACGGCTCATACAGTCTAGCTGTAAAATCATTTAGAGAAGTATCACCTAATTCAGCTTATCATGATGGTGCAACGGAGTATATTGGAGCGCTTGAGCCCGCGACAAAAGCTTCGATTTATATTTCTGCGGAAGGTTTTTACGAAAGTAATCCTGATGCAACCAGTTCATCGGCTTTGGCTGGTACTGTAGGGGCGGTGACAAGAGTGCGAGGAAGTATGGGTACCACAATCATTGCTAAGCTAGATACACCCAAGTTGGAAATCAATGAGCATTGGCGATTGGGTTTGGGCTACCTCTATTATGGGACATTCTATAATAAGCAATTTGCCAAAAGTAATAATTTTGTTGGGCATTTTCTAACCCCTATGATTCATTGGCAAGTCTCACCCAGCTTTGG
>JALUWH010000133.1 GCA_027019685.1 Ghiorsea sp.
ATGCATACTATGTGCCTCTACAGGTAAGTTGAGACGATTGGCTTCTGATTGCACAAAGGGCACTGCTAAAATAATATCACCAAGCGATTCATCGGCATCAAAACTATCCCCATCTTGCATGGGAAAGGATAACACATCAGTCACCTTATCTTTATCACGCCATTGCGCATTCAGTTGCCGCACCACTTCATCACTGGAAAAACGAATACAAACGGATGGTTGTGTGATATTTTTAGCTGTTAAACAACTCACTTTCACTACATTTTCAATGTTCTGCTGCGAAACCAATGGTGAAACATCATCATCTACAATCATATCAATCATGTTTATCATAAGCCTGCACAATGCTCTCAACCAACCTATGCCTAACCACATCCTCAGCACTCAAGCGACAGATACCAATATCCTTCACACCAGCCAACACCGTTAATACTTGCAACAAACCGCTATCCTGCTCACGTGGTAAATCCACTTGTGTTACATCACCAGTCACCACCATTTTTGAGCCAAAACCAAGGCGGGTTAAAAACATTTTCATTTGAGACTTGGTAGTATTTTGCGCTTCATCCAAAATAACAAAAGCATCATTGAGTGTACGCCCACGCATATAGGCTAATGGTGCAATTTCAATCACCCCTTGCTCCATGAGTGCAGCCATTTTTTCTGTGCCTAACATATCCGAAAGCGCATCAAAAAGCGGACGTAAATAAGGGTCAACTTTTTGCTGCAAATCACCAGGCAAAAAACCAAGGTTTTCACCTGCTTCTACAGCAGGTCGTGTTAAAATAATTTTCTCAACTTGATGGGTTTGCAAGGCTACAACCGCATGTGCCACTGCCAAATACGTCTTCCCACAGCCCGCAGGCCCCACACCAAGACTTAAAGTCTTATCGGCAATGGTTTGTATATACTTACGCTGATTCGGTGTTTTGCCCTGAATATTCCTGCGCCCTGCTGCCAGCACAATAGTATTCACCTTTTCATCATAACTTTCTTCTGACACAGCACCGCTCCGAAATTCGCGCAACATATCTTCCACGCCTTGTTTTTCCATCTTGCCCTGACTCACTTGATGTTTCAAGGCTTTAAGTGCTAACACAGCATCTGCAGCTTGCTCGCCCAAGATAAACCATTTGCCCATTTGACCACGCAAACTAACATGAAATGTATCTTCAATTTTTTTGATATGTTGGTTGTTCGTACCACAAAACAAAGCCAATGTTGCAGCATCAAGCTCACTACACTCAAATAAAACAGGCTCTTTAATCTTCAATGAGCAATTCGCCCCTTAATGACATATTGTAGGCTGCTATAATTTCTACTGACATGGTTTGCCCAATCAAACGTGGGTTGCCTTGAAAATGCACAATACGAAAATCAGGAGTACGCCCTTGTAAATCACCTTCGTTTTTACCTTTGCTCTCCACCAGCACTTGACTGGTTTTACCCACCTGTTTTTCCATGCGTTCGCGTGACTGCTCACGTAATAAGGCTAATAAACGCTGTAAGCGTTCATCTTTGACATCTTCAGACACATCATCTTCCGCTTTGGCTGCAGGTGTACCTGGGCGTGGTGAATACTTAAAAGAAAAGGCAGAGTCGTAACCTACTTTACGAACCAAGTCTAAAGTCATTTCAAAGTCTTCTTCTGTTTCACCAGGAAAACCCACGATAAAATCTGAAGACAAAGCAATATCAGGTGTGTGTAAACGCAATTCATCAATAGCTTTAAAATAGTCATCACGTTTATGCCCACGGTGCATGGCTTTAAGAATAGCATCTGAACCTGATTGTACAGGCAAATGCAAATACGGCATCAACGTTGGAATCTCAGCAAATGCTTCGCAAAGCTCTGTGGTCATTTCCATGGGGTGAGATGTTGAAAAACGCAAACGCTCCATGCCTTCCAACGCACCAACCAAATGCAACAAATCAGCAAAACCAACCGTTTCACCATCAGCATTTTCACAATGATAAGCATTCACATTTTGTCCTAACAATGAAATATCTTTTGCACCTGCATCAATCAATTGCTTACATTCTTCTAAAATATCTTCAGGCGGACGTGAAATTTCAGCACCCCGTGTATAAGGTACAATGCAAAAGGTACAAAATTTATCACAACCTTCCATAATGGTGACATAACCCGTCAAACCTTCCACTTTGGGTTTAGGCAAATGGTCAAATTTTTCAATTTCAGGCATGTCTGTTTCAGTGAGCTTCACACGGTCACGACGAATCTCTTTCACCATTTCAGGTAGCCTGTGATATGTCTGCGGACCAAACACAATGTCCACATACGGCGCACGTTGTTGAATGCGTTCGCCTTCTTGCTGCCCTACGCAGCCACCGACACCAATAATCAAATCAGGACGTTTATCTTTAATCTTTTTATAGCGTCCAAGCTCGGAATACACTTTGTTTTCAGCATTTTCCCGAATCGAGCAGGTATTCATCAAAATCACATCCGCATCAGTAGGTTTATCAACAATGCGCAAACCATAGGCTTCTTGCATCAAATCACTCATGCGTGAGCTGTCATAAACATTCATGGCGCAGCCATATGTTTGAATAAATAATGTATCTAAACTTTTAAGCTTGGGCTTTTTTTCGGATTTTTCAGTGACTAACATACCCGCAAACTAAAAGGCTAAAGCCAATAGTGCAATGTATAGCATATATGTATCAATAAAACGACCTACCCACAGAACCCTTTTCACTTAAGTGGGTTATTGTACGCTTGCATTAGGCAACCCAACCAGTGGGCTTCACACAACAAAAGTAACAGCAAACCCCTATAGAGCTTATCGACTCAAGTGGGTAGGCCGCAAGACCTACCGCTAGGTTTTAGCATACGCGAAACAGTGGGAAAGTCAACCTTATATTCAACAATTAATCCCTAAAATATATGACAATAAGGTGATAACCAAACTTAGATTTAATCGGACCGTGCACCTGTGATAAAGGTTTCTTAAAAATCACTTGCTCTACAACTTTCACCAACTGCCCTTGAAATATTTCACCCAAGTCCCCACCTCGTTTTGCTGTAGGGCAAGTCGAAAACTTACGTGCTAACTTGGCAAAGTCTTCACCCTGATTCAACTTCGTCTTAATCGACTCGGCTTCAGCCTTACTTTTGACCAATATATGTTTTGCCATTGCACTTTTCATACATGCTCCTTTTTGCTATATTACTAGCAAACTGTAAACCCACATTATAAAGGTTAGTGTTTTTTGTCATGTGTAATGCTACGGTACGACAGGGGCGGGAAGTAATCAATGGAGGGTCTATGGACACAATGAACACCCCACAAGCCCTTCAAATCCGTAAAGAACAAATTTACTTACTTTACAAACCTTCCTTAAATGCTGCCATTGCCACAGCGTTTGCAGCGTTTGTATTAACCTATGTCCAATGGAACCATATTCCACACGAAACACTATTTTTATGGTTAAGTTTTATCAGTATAATTATCATAGCTAGAATTATCTTTTACATCTCATTTCAACAAAAACAACCTGTTGCTCAAGATATTACATTTTGGGAGCGTTCACATGTCTTCTTATCCATAGGTGCAGGGCTTGCTTGGGGATCTGCTGGTATATTTTTATTACCTCCAAGCACCTTTGAATACCAAGCTGCAACAATTGTTTTATTAGCTGGTATGGCAGCTGGCTCCATTACAACCCTCTCAGCCTTGCGCGCACCTGTCTTTATTTTCCTGTTTTTAACCATGATACCACTTACCATCAATTTATTTTTTAATTTTACAAAACTATCACTCTCTTTCACTTTCATGTGCACCATGTATGTGATTTTCTTAGCCATCACAGCCAACAACCTCTATAAAACACATTTACAAAATATCACCCTTCGTTTGCAAGGTCTTATTCGTGAAAAATCTATGCAAACATCCCAACATATGGTGCAGCAAACATCCAAAATATTAGAAATGATTGCCAAAGGAGCCCCTGCAAGAGAAGTCTATGATGCCATTGCCTTGCTTTATGAAAGCCGACACCCCGGTATGCGTTGCTCATTATTAGAGCTCAAAGGAGATACGCTTATCCATGGTGGTGCGCCAAGTTTACCCAAATCCTATTGTGAAGCTGTCAACGGCTTAAAAAACGGGTGTGATATAGGTTCATGTGGTACATCAACCTATACAGGAGAACGTGTGCTGGTAGAGGATATTGCCACTGACCCCAAATGGAAAAACCTCAAGGAGGTTGCGCTACCCCATGGCATGCGCTGCTGTTGGTCTGAACCAATCAAAAACAGCAAGGGTAAAGTTTTGGGTGCATTTGGCATGTATTATAATCACCCTGCGCTACCCAATGAGCTTGAATTGGCAGACTTAGCAGCAGGCGCAAGGCTTGCGGGCATTGTCATGGAGCGGCAACAACGAGAAGACCTGCTACAAAAGCTTTATGGTGCCTTTGAGCATACCCAAGATGCTATTATGCTTTGTGATTTAGAAACACGGTTAGAATATGTAAACCCTGCTTTTGAAAAAATGACGGGGTATTCAGCTCAAGAAGCTATCGGTCAGCACATTAAAATACTAAGCAGCGGCCAACACCCGCCAAGTTTTTATGAAAAACTCAAAGCGCAAGATTATGCTGGACAACACTGGCAGGGTGAAATGGTCATCAAACGTAAAGATGACACTTTCCTTGAGGTTGAACGTACCGTTTCCCCTATTTTTGATGCGCATGGTAAAGCCGTATTTCTTGTTGCTATTCAACGCGATTTGACTGAACACAAGTTACTTGAAGCCAAATTTGCACAAGCGCAAAAAATGGAAGCTGTCGGCACACTTGTGGGTGGTATTGCTCATGATTTCAACAATATTTTGGCTGGTATAACGGGTAATTTATACTTATTACAAATGCGTAATGCCCAAGATAACGATGCGATGCAAAAATTAACACGCATTGAAAAATTATCAGAGCGTGCCACCAGTTTAATTCAGCAAATGTTAACTTTTGCTCGTAAAGACACAGTTAGCATGGAAGACCTTAATCTTAGCCAGCTGGTTGCTGAAGTATTTGGATTAATTCGTACATCCATACCTAAAAATATCGAACTGAAGCTTGATATCATAGAAAGCAACGCTGCAATTCATGGTGACAGCACCCAAATTCACCAAATACTGCTTAATCTCATCAATAATGCCCGTGATGCCATAGAAGGTATAACTCACCCCAGCATTAATATTACGCTGGATACTTATGATGTTGATGAAGATTTTGTACAACAACACCCATCCTTCAATATCGGTAGCTATGCCTTATTAAGCATACAAGATAATGGCTGCGGTATCCCAGAAGAACATCTAGAACACCTATTTGAACCCTTCTTTACCACTAAAGAAGTCGGTAAAGGTACAGGTCTGGGTTTATCCATGGTGTTTGGTGCTGTGAAACGACACAAAGGTTTTATCGAAGTGCTAAGCCATAAAAACCAAGGCTCAACCTTTCAAGTATATTTCCCACTATTAGAAGAACATACCAGCACAACACAAGCAGAAGACAAGCGAGCACTAAACACCATAGGTCAAGGTGAGCTTATTTTATTGGTTGATGATGAACCCATGGTGCTTGAAATGGGTGCTGATGTGCTAGAATCTTTAGGATACCGTGTGCTTCAAGCCTCCAATGGTCTCGAAGCTGTCGATATATTTTCAACCCATCAACATGAGATTGCCTTAATCATTACAGACATTGTTATGCCTAAACTTGGCGGTATAGAAACAGCCGAGCGTATTCGTCAAATTCAACCCGATGTTAAAATCATCTTTTCTACAGGTTATGATCCCGATAGCACCTTAACAAAAGGCATACTTGCCAACCAAGAGCTGATATTAAGCAAGCCCTATCATATCAACGATTTAAGCACAGCAATTGTAAAGGTACTACATAATGAGAGCGATGAACTGGGAAGTTAAACCACACCTTGTGATTTAAGATATTCTTCGTATGTACCATGATAATCAGTAATACCATCTTCGGTAATTTCGATAATTCGTGTTGCCAATGAAGATACAAATTCCCTATCATGCGATACAAAAATCAATGTGCCTTCATAGTGTTCCAAGGCTGTGTTCAACGACTCAATAAATTCCATGTCCATGTGGTTGGTCGGTTCATCAAGCAGCAACACATTGGGGTTTTGAAACATAAACTTACCAAACAACATGCGCCCTTTCTCACCACCAGACAATTGTTGCACTCTTTTCTCAATATCTTGCTTAGAAAACAACATGCGCCCTAAATTGCCACGGATTTCTTGCTCGCCATGCTCATCTTTTTTCCACTGCGCCATCCAATCAAACACAGTCTCATTATCTTTAAAATCATGGGTATGATCTTGCGCGTAATAACCAAGCTTCGCATTTTCAGCCCATTTGATGTCACCCTCATTCACATCCAAGTCACCAGCCAAACAACGCAATAATGTTGTCTTACCAATACCATTGGTACCAATCACAGCCACGCGCTCGCCTGCGGGTATCATCAAGTCAAACTTCTTAAAAATCTGTTGCTCATCAAAACTTTTGCTTACGCCCTTTAACTCTAAGGCTATTTTAAATAACTTCTTATCTTGATTAAAGCGCATAAAAGGCATCACGCGGCTGGATACTTTCACTTCATCCAGCTTAATCTTATCTAACTTCTTGGCGCGTGATTGCGCTTGGGTTGCTTTGGAAGCATTGGCAGAAAAGCGGCGTACAAAAGCTTGCAGCTCTGCAATTTCACCTTCTTTTTTAGCATTGCTTTGCAGTAACTTTTCTTGCACCAAAGCAGCGGCTTCCATGTAGTCATCATAATTACCTGGATACAAGCGAATTTCACCATAATCCACGTCTGCCATATGCGTACACACACTGTTTAAGAAATGCCTATCATGCGAAATAATAATCATGGTTGCATTCTGTGACAGAATCACCGTTTCCAACCAACGAATGGCATTAATGTCCAAGTTGTTGGTTGGCTCATCCAATAGAATAATATCAGGGTTACCAAACAAAGCTTGCGCCAAAAGTACGCGCAGTTTCAAGCCTGGAGCGATGGACTTCATTTTCTCATAGTGCAATTCAATCGGCACATTCATACTCAGCAACAAGTCACCCGCGTTGGCATCTGCGCTATAACCATCAAGCTCAGCAAATTGCCCTTCCAAATCACCTGCGCGCATACCATCTTGTTCACTCATTTCAGGTAACGCATAAATCGCATCTTTTTCTTCTTTGATTTTCCAAAGCTTCTCGTAACCCATCATTACGGTATCAATGACTGTAAACTCTTCAAAAGCAAAGTGATCTTGACGAAGTTTACCAATCCGCTGATGCGCACCAATTTGCACCGTGCCTGCAGTCGGCACCAAATCGCCACCCAAAATCTTCATAAATGTAGACTTGCCGCAACCATTCGCCCCAATCAGACCATAGCGATTGTTGTCGCCAAATTTGACTGTGACGTTTTCAAACAAGGGGTTTTGCCCGAATTGCATTGTAATACCAGTTGTAGAAATCATTGTGATACCGTAAAACCTAAAAATTAGCTTGTTGCTTAGAAAGACTATAAAGCTGAAAGTCGGCGGACTTTAGAGCCAAGCCAAATATATACAAGGAAAGCGCACACTGTAAGATATTTCACTAGCAATATTCCACACCAGAACCTAGTGTTGATCCCAAGTTTGTTGAGGGGAGATTCATGTCAAAACAAGTGAAACCTTTTTTGAAATGGGCAGGTGGCAAAACACAACTTCTTAGTGATATTGAGCAGCGTTTCCCTTACGCCAAAGAAGAAACGTTTACATTTATCGAGCCTTTTGTGGGTAGTGGCGCGGTTTTGTTTTGGATACTTAATCACTTCCCCAATGTGCAACAATGCATCATTAACGACATCAATACAGACCTTATCAATACTTATCACACCATCCGCAATGATGTGGGTGCCTTGATTGAGCAACTTGATGTTTGGCAATCTGAATATCATGCCCTTACTTTGGATGCAGAGCGTAAAAAAGCTTATTATTATCAAAAACGCACCGACTTTAACACCAAAGAACAACCGCAAATTCAGCAGGCTGCACTATTTATTTTCTTAAACAGAACATGCTTTAATGGCTTATACCGCGTCAACCGCAGTGGTGGTTTTAACGTGCCGATTGGCAGCTATAAAACACCTAAAATTTGTGATGCGCCTAATCTAAAAAAGGTAAGTGAGGCTTTGCAAAAAGTAATCATACTTCAAGGTGATTTTAAGCAAACACTTGAACATGCACAAGGCAACACCATGTTTTATCTTGATCCACCGTACAAACCCTTGAATGCATCATCTAGCTTTAATGCTTATGCTAAAGGTGAGTTTAATGATGATGAACAACGCAGACTTAAAAACTTTTGTGATACCCTAAGCGAGCAAAACCACCCTTGGATTTTAAGCAACTCGGATGTTAACCAGATGGAAGAAAACAACTTCTTTGATGAGTTATACGATGATTACCATATCAATCGCGTGTTAGCTAAACGAGCAATTAACTCTAACTCTGCAAAGCGTGGCTGTATCCATGAACTCCTTATAACCAATCAGGCTGCAACAGCTTAAATGAAGAAGCTAGCAAAATTATTAGAGTTAGATTCTGACGATGCACTGTTTGAATACTTTACCAGTACACTCAAGCTTAAGGGCATCACCCAATGGGGTTATTTTGTAAACTGGGATAAAGTATATCGCGGCATCACTCCCTATGAGAAAGAGCTTAACCTATTGAATATATTGATTGGTAAAAAAGATATTTTTACCGAGCTCACAAACTTAATCTTAGAATATCCGAAAGTTGTAAACGCAATCCCGCTTTTGTTAGCTATTCGATTCAAAACAAAGAAAGACCAAGAGTTTAATATTCTAATTGACCCTATTAATTATCAATATGATAACTTTGACCTTTCCATAAAAGAACCAAACCAAGAGGAAGCCGAGAGTATCGCAACTTTCTTTATCAATTCAGGCTTGGGAATACTTGTGCAAGATAAAAAGGTTAAAAACCTTGTTGATTTCGCAACGGGAGTAGAAGTTGGGCTAGACAGTAATGGTCGTAAAAATCGTGGTAGCCATCAAATGGAAAACTTGGTGGAGCGTTACATCCAAGAGGTCTGTGGTGAGCTAAGTTTAGCCTACCTCAAAGAAGCAAATGCAAAAGCCATCAGAGATGCTTGGGGCATAGAAATCCAAGTAGATAAATCATCCCGAAGAATTGATTATGTAATCAATAAAAAAGGAAAGCTCTTTTTCTTTGAAGTGAACTTTTATAATGGTGGCGGTTCTAAACTTAAATCAACTGCCACCGAATATGTAAAAATGAACGAATATTGGAACAAACAAGGTATTGAGTTTGTTTGGGTTACCGATGGTGCTGGATGGCTTACAACATTAAAACCATTGAGAGAGTATTTTGATAAAGCTGAATACCTTCTAAATTTAGATATGTTAAAAAAGTGTATAATAAAAGAGGTCATAAAAGATGGATGTGGAAGCTAGAAGCCAAAAAGTTTTAAATATCCTAACAAAAGGGGTTTTCACGATCCCTGATTTTCAACGTGAATATGACTGGGACAATGAAGAGGTCGAAGAGTTTTTAGCTGATATTAATGATATAAAAGCGGAAGAAAGTTATTTTATTGGGCATATGGTTTTTGAGGGCGAATATAATGGTGATGCTTTTAATGTTATTGATGGACAACAAAGAATTACAACTATTACTATTTTATTAAGTGTCATTAGAGACCTGTTTTATTTAACTGGCGAAAAAGATTTAGCAGATGCTATTAATGATAAGTTTATTTTTGGCAAAGACCTTTCAAATAACCCGTATGTGATTTTAGAAAATAAAATGCCATACCCTGTTTTGCAAGCGTATGTTCAAAGCATTCCTGAAAAGAAAAATACAACTATTAAGGCCATTAAAAGTGGCGAAAGAAGAATTATAAAGATATATGATTATTTGTATAAAGCTTTAAAAAACAAAACTACGGAAGAGTTAGAGAGGCTGCGAGATAGTATATTGAATCTTGAATTAATTTTTGTTGCTGTAAGCGATCAAGTCGATGCCTTTACAATTTTTGAAACACTTAATGCTACAGGTAAAGACTTAACGCCCATGGATCTCATTAAGAACCAAGTTTTTCGACTTTACCCCAGAGAACCTCATATTAACGAGCCAAATGATAGTTGGAAAACTATTTTGTCAAATTCAGAAGGGAACCATTTAAAGTTCTTAAACAATTTTTGGTCATCGCGATACAAAAAACTTTCGAATGCTAAAATTTATAAAGACTTTATCAAACGCATTGTGAAACCTAAATGTGATATGGCTGTTTTCCTTAATGACTTAAAAAGTGATTCTGAGTTATTCAATGAAATTGTTTTACCCGTTAAAGAGAAGTGGGTTAATGGGCAGGAAAATCGAGTATTCTTGTCATTAAAAGCTATAGTTGATACTTTTAATATCGAAGTCGCGAACCCAATACTTCTAGGTTTGGTAAGAGAGTATAAGAATAAAAATATTAGCCTTAAGTTCTTAAAGAAAGCTTTAAATATAATTGAAAAGTATCACTTTATAAATAATGCAATAAGCTCAAATCGTTCCTCTGGCTTGGACACAATGTATGCTAGTATTTCTAGGGAATTAAGTAATGCAGTTGATAAGAATGCTAAGCATTCTGTTATAAGAGAAATGGCAGCTAAACTTGAAGATAGAATGCCTAGCATTGATGAGTTTAAAGCAAGCTTTGATAGTAAATTGTACTTCGCATCTACTGAGACCAAACAGAAAAAATTGGTTCAGTATGTATTGAGAAAAATTGAGTTAAACAAGCAAAATTATAATGTAGATTTAAACAACATTAGTTTAGAACACATTTATCCCGAAAACCCCAACTCTGACTGGGAAAGCCTGTCAGATAAGGACTTATTTAAAAATATTGGGAATTTAGTAATTTTAGACTCCAATATTAACTCGAAGGTTGGGAGTAAAGATTATACAGCAAAAAAAACAATCATTTTAAAAGAATCCACATTAATAAGTACAAAAGAAGTTTTTGATGAAAATTCACTTTGGACTGGCTCAGAAATAAAAAAACGAAGAGATTTAATTGTGGCACTTATGTATAAAGATATATGGGATGATTAATACCTATTATAAGTCTAGGGACAAAAATTTTTCCTTATTACATGCTAATTCTTTGCGAATACTACCAAAATTTAAGTTCGAATTTGATATGGTTTTTGCCGATCCACCATACTTTTTATCCAATGATGGACTAACCATTCAAAATGGTAAGATAAGCAGTGTAAATAAAGGGAAATGGGACAAATCTTTAGGCGCAAAAGAAATGAACAAGTTTAATCGTAAATGGTTAAAGCTTGTGCGTGATAAAATGAAACCCAATGCAACCATTTGGATTAGTGGTACAACACATAATATTTTCAATATCGGGCAGCTTCTAACAGAGTTGGATTTTAAGATTTTAAATATCATTACTTGGGAAAAGACCAACCCACCACCAAACTTTTCTTGTAGATATTTCACGCATTCAACTGAGCAAATTATATGGGCGAGAAAAGAAGTTAAAGTGCCGCATTACTTCAATTATGAACTGATGAAAGAACTTAATGATGGCAAGCAAATGAAAGATGTGTGGAAGCTTCCAGCCATTGCGAAATGGGAAAAGTCTTGCGCTAAGCATCCCACGCAAAAACCATTGACCTTGCTAACCCGAATTATCCTTGCTTCTACGCAAAAAGGCGCATGGGTTTTAGATCCCTTTGCGGGTAGTAGCACTACAGGTATTGCTGCTAACTTATTGGGTAGAAGGTATTTAGGCATCGATCAAGAAAAGGAATACTTAGAAATCAGTAAAGCACGAAAACTAGAAATTGAGAATCCCGCAACAGCGTTATTGTATAAATCAAAAATACGTGGTTTTCACACAAACACACAACTAGAAGAATTTCTGGCAAAGGAGCCTGATGCTGATTACACCATTGAAGATTTAGATACAGTTATTCAGTAATTAGAACGTACCGCCATCCCAACCAAACATAGCGCGTTCAGGTGCTGCAAACTCGATATAAATACGGGCGGTATCAATGCCGCATTGGGCGTTGAGGAAAGTGCATATTTGTTGAGAAATATCTGCTGTTTGAGAGGCTGATAAACCGAGGCTTTTGAGGGTGCAAAAGGCAAGTGGGTCGGTTGTGCCTGCAAAGCTCATGCTTTGATTATCGTTAAGTTGCACCATCACATAACTTTCAGGTTTACCCAGCGCAGATGCCACCAAGCTTGAGGCTTGGCTTAAAAAATCCGCCTTATCTTCAAGGCAAACATTGGTGTTGACCTGAAAAACTGGCATAAAGCTTTACCCAAGCCCTACATGGTTTTTAAAGGCTGTAATCGTGTTTGCCAAAAGCATGGTGATGGTCATAGGGCCAACGCCGCCCGGCACTGGCG
The DNA here is from genome assembly GCA_027019685.1 of Ghiorsea sp. Classification (GTDB taxonomy): domain Bacteria; phylum Pseudomonadota; class Zetaproteobacteria; order Mariprofundales; family Mariprofundaceae; genus Ghiorsea. Next base: position 12,521 of record JALUWH010000133.1, read on the forward strand.
TGATATAACCTGCACGTTTGGACGCATCTTCAAAGTTTACATCACCTGTGAGCGAGCCATCTTCCAAGCGGTGGATGCCCACATCAATCACGACTGCACCCTCTTTAATCCATTCGCCTTTGATTAAGCCTTGTTTACCTGCTGCTG